>JBKPMQ010000196.1:0-6866 GCA_046732235.1 Actinomycetota bacterium | reverse complement strand
CGGGGAGACCGCGCCCGCCGGAGCGCCGGCCGGATGGGCCGGGCCGGCCGGGGGACGAGCGCGAGCACGGCCGCACCGCCGACCGCCAGGAGCGCGCCTTCGGCGAACGTCACTCGCGTGCCCCCTGCTCGCCCTCGAGCTCCTCGACGGCCTCGATCGCCCGCCCGCGCATCTCCTCGTCGACCGCGCGGCCGCTGAACCGGGCTCGCTGGAAGAGGGCCGTGATCCGGTGCACGGCGGCGACGCCCTGATGTCCTTCGAGCGTGACGCGGCCCAGGTACTCCATCGGCGCCTCGTGTGCGCGGCGCGGGATGCCGTCGCGCGCCATCAACCGCTCCATCGCTCCGTAGGCGGCGATCACCGCCCGGCGCGGGTTTCGCTCCCGGCGCAGGCGCGCGACCTCCGGCTCTCCCGTCTCCTCGATCTCCGCCGGGGCGGGCGCCGCCGCGAGTCGGCCACGCGAGGTCCGGTACCGCATGGACAGGATCACCGCCGCCGCGAGCAGGAGGATCCAGATCACGACGACCGCGGTCCAGTCGGTGCCGGTGATGGCGGTGTGCGGCGTGCCCGGCGCCCGGTGGGGCGCGATCCCGTGCGTCGAGCCGCCGCCCGACAACGGGTTCCCGAGATGCAGGAAGCCGAACGGCCGATGCCCGGTGCGCAGCGCGTAGGCCTCGATGGCCAGGACGACGGCGAAGGCGACGGCCATGCGGATGCGCCGCGTGCGCTTGATGCGCTTCGCCGCCTCCGGATCGCGCTCGCGCAGCCGGAAGACCTGCGCGTAGACGAAGAGCGCGCCGCCGAGAACGGCCAGGATCGGCGTGAGGACAACGATGCCGATGACGACCGCGTGATGCCCCGCGGTCGCGGCGACGCCGCTCCCGGGAGGCGCGGTCGAGCCGCTCCCGTCTCCGCGCGTCGCCACGGCGGCCACCGCCAGGAGCACCCCCATGGCGGCCGCCGCGGCCGCGGCCCGCACCTGCACCCGCGGTACGCCGTTTTCGTCCCGCTCAGGCATCCAACGTTGGGACGCTACCAGCCGCGGTGGGGTTAGACTCGCGCGGCCATGGCCTTCGACGACCTGCGCGACTGGATCGGCCATCTGCGCCGGGAGGGCGAGCTCGTCGAGGTCGCGGCGGAGGTCGACCCGCACCTCGAGATCGCCGAGATCACCGACCGGGTGACGAAGGCCGGCGGGCCGGCGCTGCTCTTCACGAACGTGCGCGGGTCGCGCATGCCGCTCCTCATCAACCAGTTCGGCACCGAGCGGCGGATGTGCATGGCGTTCGGCGTCGACCGTCTGGACGACCTGGGCCGGCGCGTGACCGACGTGCTCGAGATGCAGCCGCCGGAGGGCCTGGTCGACAAGGTGCGCGCGCTGCAGCGGCTGAAGTCGCTCGCGGACTCGCGGCCGAAGTCGGTCTCGCGCGGGCCCTGCCAGGAGGTGGTCCTCGACCCGCCCAGCCTCGAGACGCTGCCGGTGATGACCTGCTGGCCCGGGGACGGCGGGCCGTTCATCACCCTGCCCGCCGTGATCACGAAGGATCCCCGCTCGGGCACGCGCAACGTCGGCATGTACCGAGTGCAGGTGTTCGACGCGACGACGACGGCGATGCACTGGCAGATCCACAAGGACGCCGCCGCCGACTGGCGCGGGATGGGCGAGCGCATGGACGTCGCGATCGTCCTGGGGACCGACCCGGTGACCGCCTACACGGCGTCCGCGCCGCTGCCGAAGCACATCGACGAGCTGATGCTCTCCGGCTTCCTGCGCGGAAAGCCGGTCGAGCTCGTGCGCTGCAAGACGGTCGACCTCGAGGTGCCCGCCCGGGCCGAGATCGTGATCGAGGGCTACATCGCGAAGGGGGAGCTGCGGGACGAGGGCCCGTTCGGCGACCACACCGGCTACTACACGCCCAGAGAGCCCTTCCCGGTCGTCCACGTCACCGCGGTGACCACGCGCCGCGACCCGATCTACCCGTCCATCATCGTCGGCGTCCCGCCGCAGGAGGACGCGTGGCTCGGCAAGGCGACGGAGCGGTTGTTCCTGTCGGCGGTGCGGATGACGATGCCGGAGGTGGTCGACTACGACCTCCCGATCGAGGGCGCCTTCCACAACCTCTGCATCGTCGCCATCCGCAAGGCCTACCCCGGCCACGCGCGCAAGGTGATGCACGCCATCTGGGGCACGGGCCTCCTCTCGCTGACGAAGGGGGTCGTCGTGGTCGACGCCGACGTCGACGTCCACGACTACGCCCAGGTGATGTGGCAGGTCGGCGCCAACGTCGACCCGGCCCGCGACGTCGTGCTCGCCGACGGGCCCCTCGACCACCTCGACCATGCCCCCAACCGGCAGTTCCACGGCGGCAAGCTCGGCATCGACGCGACGGCGAAGGGGCCGGCCGAGGGCTACGAGCGCGGCTGGCCGGAGCAGATCCGGATGACCGACGAGGTGCGGGAGCGTGTTACAAGCAGATGGGCCGAGTACGGCATCGCGCTCCCCGGAGGTGCTGCCGCCGAGGGCCCGCAGACGCGCAAATTGCGCCGTTTCGCACGTTCTGGCCGGGGTGACGGATGAGGGATACACTCCGCCGAGTGCGAGGCTACAATCGCCGTCCGGACGACCTATGAGGAGGACGCGAGGTGGCTGAAGCGACGCGGGGAGAGTTCCTCTCCCTGACGACGGTCGGGCTCGGTGCCATGATCGGCGGTGTCATCGGCGTTCCCGCGACCGCCTACCTCCTGGCCCCTGTCACGAAGGAGTCCGGCTTCGAGCCGGTGTTCCTCGGCCCGCTCGACAGGTTCACGTCGGAGCAGAAGTTCGACCCGACGCCGGCGACGTACATCGAGGATGCCGGGAACCCGGACACCAGCGCCGGCCTGGCCTACGTGCACTACACCGGGAGCAAGAACCCCGACTGGCACGCCGAGGACGCGATGTTCGTGGTCTTCTCGAACCGGTGCATGCACCTCGGGTGCCCGATCGCCGCCACGCCCGGCGGGTTCCAGTGCCCCTGCCACGGCGGCGTCTACGACACCAACGGCGAGCGCACCGGCGGCCCGCCGATCCGCTCGCTCGACCGCTTCCAGTGGGAGATCCGCGACAACACGGAGCTCTGGATCACGCAGCGCTGGAGCACGGACATCTACGGCGGCGAGGTGCACTACTACCCGGTGAAGATGCCCGGCCAGCCGACGCACACGCCGGGGCCGGACTGGATCCCCGACGTCCTCTATCCGCACGTCACCTACACGTACGGCCCCGTCCCCGGGCCGGTGCCGCTCCCGAAGGCCTAGCCGATGCCCATACCCGCACCCGATCCGAAGCAGATGGCCCTCCAGACGGAGGACTGGATCGAGTACCGCACCGGCTTCGCCACGCTCGTCCGCAAGTTCCTGTTCCGCAAGGTGCCGCCGACGGGCTGGATGCACACGCTGGGAAGCTCGCTGCTCACGGTCTTCATCCTGCAGGTGACCACCGGGATGCTGCTTGCGATGACGTACAACCCGTCGCCGAACGGCGCCTACCAGTCGATCCGCTACATCACCGACGAGCAGACGCTCGGCTGGCTGCTGCGCGGGATGCACAAGTGGGGCGCCTCGATGATGGTGATCCTGCTCTTCCTGCACATGGGCCGCGTCTTCTTCTACGGCGCCTACAAGTACCCGCGCGAGCTGACCTGGCTGACCGGGTCGCTGATCTTCCTCCTGGTCATGATGATGGGCCTCACGGGCTACCTGCTCGTGTGGGACCAGCGCGCCTACTGGGCGTCGGTGGTGGCCGTGAACATCAACGGCACCGCGCCGGTCTTAGGCCCGTTCATCTCGAAATTCCTGTTAGCCGGGCCGGTATTCGGCGCCCAGACCATATCCAGGTTCTACGCGCTCCACATGCTGCTGATCCCTGGCGCCATCGGTGCGCTCATCTTCGTGCATCTCTGGCTGGTCGTGAAGCTCGGCGTCACGCCGTGGCCGAGCCGGCCGCTGCCCGAGCCGGGGCCGCAGGCGGCCCCGGAGCCGCACGCGCGGATGCGCGAGACGGTGGCCGGCGAGTGAGCGCGCGCAAGGTCATCAACCGGCGCGTCCGGTACGAGACCGAGTACGCGGCGCAGAAGGAGGAGGGGCACCCCTTCTTCCCGTACGCGATGTTCCACGACACCGTCGTGAACCTGATCATCGTGCTGATGATCGTGGGCATGGCGGTGCTCTGGCACGAGACCGCGGGCCCCATCAACGCCGCCCACCCGACCGGCCAGAACGGCTGGCTCGGGGCGCTCTACGAGCAGAAGGCGAACCCGGCCGTGCAATCCACCGAGCCCCGGCCGGAGTGGTACTTCCTGTTCCTCTTCGAGCTCCTGCGCATATTCAAGACGCCGGCCGAGCTGATCCTGGCGACCATCATCATCCCGACGATCTGGATGGTGCTCCTGGTGGCCTGGCCGTTTCTCGACCGCGGCCGCGACCGGCGCCTCTCCCGGCGGCCGTGGGGCGTGGCGATCGGGCTCTCGGTGCCGGCGGTGCTGATCGCGCTCACGATCGCCGGCTCAATCGCGCCGGGCGTGCTTGCGGGCACCGCGATCTCGACGAACCCGCAGATCAACGCCCTGCCGGGCTCGGCGCTGATCGTCAAGAACGGCTGCTCCGGCTGCCACCAGTTCCCGAGCGGCGGGGCGGCCGGGCCGGGCGCCAACCTGAGCACCGGCTCGCCGCGCTTCGGCACCGACCAGAAGGGGCTCCAGGACTGGATCTCGCACGGCGCCGCCGACCAGGGCACGGGCATGCCGGCGTTCGGCAAGACGAACACGCCGGAGGAGATCGCCGAGATCGCACAGGTCATCGCGTCGCTCAAGAACGGGTCGCCTGTACCGCTCCAGAAGTAGTCTCCCGCTGTGCAGGTGATGCTCGGACTCACCGGCGCGTCCGGCGCGCCGTACGCCGCCCGTGTCCTGCGGGCGCTGGTCGAGGCCGGGGCCGCGATCGGCGTCGTCGCCTCCCGGGCGGGGCGGCAGGTGATCGCGCTCGAGTGCTACGGCGACCGCGAGATGGATCCCGGCGGCGCGCTGGAGCGGTTCGTGGCTGACCACGGGTCGCCGGACGTGCGCGTCTACGCCGAGTCGGACTACTCGGCGCCCTACGCCTCGGGGAGCGCGCACACCGATGCCGTGATCGTGTGCCCGTGCTCGATGGCGAGCACGGGGAGCATCGCCTCCGGCATCGAGTCCAACCTGATCCACCGGGCGGCGGCCGTGCAGCTGAAGGAGGGGCGGCGGCTCGTCCTCGTCCCGCGGGAGACGCCGCTGTCCGAGATCCACCTCGAGAACCTGCTGCGGCTGCGGCGGGCCGGTGCGGCGGTGGTCCCGGCGATGCCCGGCTTCTACCAGCTGCCCGAGTCGATCGCGGACATGGTCGACTTCGTCGCGAGCCGGATCCTGGCTGCGGCCGGCGTCGATCTCGCCCTCATCCCTTCCTGGGGCTCGCGATGACGCTGCCGCCCGACCAGGTGCGGGCGATGTTCGACCGCATCACGCCTGCGTACGACCGGATGAACCGGATCATGAGCCTGGGCATGGACGGGAGCTGGCGCGCCCTCGCGGTGCGCGCGAGCGGCGTGGTGCCCGGCGACTCCGCCCTCGACGTGTGCTGCGGCACGGGCGACCTCGCCATCGAGCTTCTGGACGCCGTCTCGACCCGCGGCCGTGTCGTCGGCCTCGACTTCTCGCAGGCGATGCTCGACGCGGCCCGCGCCAAGAGCTCGCAGGTCGAGTGGGTGCGCGGCGATGCGCTGGCGCTGCCGTTCGCCGACGGCGAGTTCGCCGCGGCGACCATCGGGTTCGGCATGCGCAACCTCGCCGACCCGCTGCGCGGGTTCGCGGAGCTCGCCCGCGTCGTCCGCCCCGGCGGGCGCGTGGTGTGCCTCGAGCTCACCGATCCGCCGGCCTGGGCGGCCCCGTTCGCGCGCCTCTGGACCGACCGGGCCGTCCCGCTGCTGGGCCGGCTGGTCGCCCGTGAGACCGACGCCTACCGGTACCTGCCGGCGTCGGTGCACCGGTTCCCGCCGGCCGACGAGCTGGCCGCCATCATGGGCCGGGCGGGTCTGCGCCGAGTGCGGTACCGGAGGCTGTCGGGCGGCGCCGTGGCGGTGCATGTTGGTACGGTCCCCGCATGACAGCGGGCGCCGTCGCCGAGGTGCTGCACGTCCCGGGCCTCTCTGCCTATGTCGAGGAGGTCGAGGCGGCGCTCGAAGATGCCGTCGGCTGGGCCGGTGACTCGGTGGTGGCCGTCGCGGGAGCCGAGACGCTTCGCTCCGGCGGCAAACGCTTGCGGCCGATGCTCGTCTTCCTCTCCGCGCCGGTTGCGGGACGTTGCGGTCCTGGCCTCGTGGCGGCCGGGTGCGCCGTCGAGCTCGTGCACATGGCGACGCTCGTCCACGACGACCAGCTCGACGCCGCGCCGCTGCGGCGCGGGCGCCCCACGGTCTGGGCGGCACACGGACCCGACGCGGCCCGGACGACCGGCGACTACCTGTTCGCGCGCGCGTTCGCCGGGCTGTGCGCCACCGGCGACATGGAGGCGGTGTCGACGCTCTCCGACGCGTGCCTCGCCCTCGCCCGGGGCGAGGTGCTCCAGCGCGCGCAGACGGGTGACCCGGCGACGACCCCGGACCAGTATCTCGAGCGCTGCCGGCTCAAGACCGGGCGCCTGTTCGCGGCCGCCGCGATGCTGGGCGCGCGCTTCGGCGGGCTGCCCGGCGACGACGTGGCCCGCCTAGGCGCGTTTGCGACGGCGCTCGGGCTGGCGTTCCAGATCGTCGACGACGTCCTCGACTGCGACGGGCGTCCCGACACCACCGGCAAGCCGCTCGGCAC
>JBKPMQ010000195.1:0-7338 GCA_046732235.1 Actinomycetota bacterium | reverse complement strand
GTCCTCGGCTACCACCTCGAGGTGAAGCACGTCGTGTCGGCGCCGTGGATCCCCGTCGCCTACGCCGCGGCGATGGGCGCGGCCGCGCTGGGGGCGCTCGGCGCGGGGATCGTCTACGACCGCATCGGCCTGCGCGGGATGGTGGTCCTCCCGGCGCTCGCGGCAATCGTCCCGTTCCTCTCGTTCTCGACCACGCCCGCGCTCGTCTGGATCGGCGCCGTCGTCTGGGGCGTCGCGATGGGCGTGCACGAGTCGACGATGCGCGCCGCCGTCGCCGACCTCGTCCCTGCGGACCGCCGCGGCGCGGGCTACGGGACGTTCACGGCCGTCTACGGCCTCGCGTGGCTGGCCGGCGCAGCGGTGATCGCGGCCCTCTACTCGAGCTCGGTGGGCGCCGCGGAGACGTTCGTCGTCGCCGTGCAGGCGGTGGCGCTCGCGGCGTTCGTGCCGCTCTGGCGAAGCTGACGGGAACGTGTCGGGCTGATAGCATCGCGCCCGTGCGGCGCACGCTCGGACTCCTCGCAGTGGTCGCAGCGGCGCTGGTGCTCGCGCCCGCGGGCGCGGCGGCCGGATCGGCACATCGCGGCTTCACGCCGGTCATCCTCTTCCCGGCGTTCCACTTCACGAAGCTCGAGGTCACGGTGCACAACCAGACCGCGTTCCCGGGCTGCCCGCGGTCGGGCTCGTTCCAGGACTGGTTCCTGAACCCGCACCCGGGCACGAGGTTCAGCCAGATCTGCCGCGACGAGCTCCTGACCCTGCGCTACGCCCGCCACTCGCATGCGCCGATGCGGCTGCGGTTCTCGAACCAGCGCGGCGTCGAGGTGCGCATCCTCCAGTACGGCAGCCCGGCCAGCGCGCCGTTCTACGGGCCGCTCTACCACGCGCTCGAGGCCGCCGGATACACGGCCGGGAAGAACATCCGGGTCGCCGGCTACGACGCCCGCCTGACGCCGGACATGGGCGGGTTCCTGCGCCGGACGAAGCGCCTCGTCCAGCGCACGTACCGCGCCAACGGGAATCGCCCGGTGCAGCTCATCGGCCACTCCAACGGCCCGCTCTACGCGCAGTACCTGCTCACGCACACCTCGCACGCGTGGCGGCACCGCTACATCCACGGCTTCAGCCCGATCGCGGGCAACCTCCCCGGCCAGGGGTCGCTCTACTCGATCCTCTTCACGGGCCTGAACATCGAGGACTTCACCTACCCGACGACGCCGGCCCAGGCCCGCACGAGCGCGCGGATGTACCTGACGGCGCCGTCATCGTGGATGAGCGCCGCCGACCCGAGGATCTTCGGCCGGCGCGAGACCGTGGTCGAGAACGCGGCCACCGGCCGCAGCTACACCCCGGCCGACTGGCCCCGGCTCCTGCGCGACGCGCACCTGCGCTGGCTGATCCCGGTCGCCCGCCACTACATCGGGTTCGTGCGGTTCGCCGACCAGGCCCACTTCCCCGACGTCGACGTCCACGCGCAGAAGGGCTCCGGCATCCCGACCGTGGTCGGCGCCGTCCTCCCGAACCTCCACGTCGGGCAGGTGCTCGACCCGAACACCGCCACGTTTTTCACCCGCGACGGCGACGTGAACCAGGAGGACATCACCAACGGCGCCGTGCGGGCGTGGCGGCGGATGTCGTGCTTCCGGTTCCAGCTCACCGACCACCCGGGCGTCGATCACTTCTCGCTCCCGAGCAACCCGTCGGTGACCAGCGCGCTGCTGGGCGACCTGCGCCGCCCGCGCTCGCACTGCGGCTAGCGCCATCGGGCGGCTGCAAGCGCGCCGGGAGTCTCGAACCTTCGGGGACCGCCGCGCGTCTGAGCAGGTGTGGGCAAGCTCGAGACACCCCCACCCGTCGGCGGGTCCTCGTGAGCCGGACCGGCGCGGTGCAGATCGGCCACCGCACGGTCGTCTGCGAAGGCGGCCGATGGATCAACGGCCCGACCCACTCTGGCGAGAGCGCCCGGCCAGGTCGCGCAAGCGCGTCCTGGCGATCACGGCCGTCGCCGTTGCCGCGTATGTGGCCTACGTCGGGATGCATGCGCCGGGCTCGTGCAGCGCTCCCGGCGACGGCCCTTGCACGTGGCGGGCGACAGCCTGATCAACCGAGCCTGCCAGCCCGGCCGCGCCGACTGGTACCACGCGGTCGTGCCGTTGATCCCCGTTGTGCCCTCGCCCGTGGCCGCCGGCGTACGGATGCACGCCGGGCAGACGATCACGGTTGACTACCACCTCCCCGGAGTACGCGAAGGTGGCCCGCCCGGCCCACTCGTGCGCTACGTCGGGCACTGCCGGGCCTTCGCCGCCGACCCCGCTTGACTACGCCGCCGAGCCCACGATCGCCAGCTGCACGGCCGCCTCGGCGGCGATGAACGCGTGGATCGCGGCGATCCCGCCGCCGTGCGAGAAGCCGGCCGCCTGCTTGTGGCCGCCGCCGCCGGTCTTGCGGGCGATCGCGGACACGTCCAGCCCGCCCCGCGAGCGCAGCGAGACGCGGTTCGGGGGCGCGTGGCCGTCGACGGCGAGCGGCGGCTCGCGGATCAGCGCCGCCACCTCGACGCCGCTGACGGCGCGCAGGTGGTCGACCAGGCCCTCGGTGTCCGACTCGGCCGCGCCCAGCCGGGCGAAGTCAGCGCGCTCGATATGGGAGATCGCGATCCGGCCGCCCTCGTACAGCACGAGGTTCTCGATCACGACGCCGAGCAGGCGCAGCTTGCGCAGCGGAATCGTCTCGAAGACGAGCTCGTAGACGCGCTGGATGTCGACGCCGGCGTCGACCAGCCGGGCCGCCATGCGCAGCGCGCTCGGGCCGGTGGTGCGCTGCTGGAAGCGGCCGGTGTCGGTGACGAGCGCGACGTAGAGCGCCTGGGCGATCTCCGGTGTGAGCGCGGCGCCGAGGGCTTCGAGCACGTCGAGCAGGATCTCGGCCGTCGACGACGCGCCGCCGTCGATCAGGTTCACGTCGCCGAAGCGGGTGTTGTCGTAGTGGTGGTCGATCGAGACCAGGGCGTCGGCCGCGCCGACGACCGACCGGTGGCCGCGACCGAGCCGGCGCAGCGTCGCGCAGTCGAGTGTGAGCAGCGTCCAGCCCGCAAGGGTCGCGGGGTCGAGCCGCCGCTCGAGGCCGGTCACGTCGAGCAGCCGCAGCTCGCTCGGGATCGTGGAGCCCGGCTCGAGGTACGTCCGCACGGCCTTGCCCAGGGCGCGCAGCCCGGCTGCCGCGGCGACGAGCGAACCGATGGCGTCGCCGTCCGGGTTCTCGTGGGTCGCCACGCAGACGCGCTCGGCCGCGCGCAGCACCGAGACCGCGCGCCCGAACTCCGGATCGGATAACCGCGAGGGCGTGTCGTCCACGAGGTCCTATGATACGGTCGCCCGTCCGGGTCGGATCGAAAGCCCGGGACGTGCTCAGTCGCCGTCGGCGAGCAGCATCTCGCCCTCGACCGACGCCACCGATGGCACGGCCTTCTCGTCCTCCAGGCCGTGCACGTACTTTCCGCCCCGCAGCCACGACGCCGCGGCGGCGATCAGGCAGGCGGCGATCGCGAAGTCGAACGCCTCGTGCAGGCCGTCCGAGAACGGCTTCGACATCAGCTGCGGGAAGTACGTGCGTCCGGTCAGGTACGAGGCGTGCGCGTGCGAGAGGTGCGGGAGCACCGGCCCGAGCAGCTGCTGCATCGGGTTGTAGCCCAGGAACGAGGCGAAGAGCAGCCCGACCGGCGGCAGCTGCGAGACCCGGGCGGCGTCGGCCTTCGGCACGCCCTGGGCGACCAGGCCGTGGTCGAGCGTCCCCGGGAGCGTGTTCGCGAGGCCGAGGATCATGAGCGAGAAGAAGATCCCGATCGAGAGCACGAGGGCCGAGTTCTGGAACGTCGTCGCCATCCCGGCCCCGGCGCCGCGGCGGTTCGGCGGCAGGCTGTTCATGATGCCGGCCTGGTTGGGCGACGCGAACAGGCCCATTCCGAGCCCCACCAGGAGCAGCAGCAGCCCGAACCAGAGGTAGTCGAAGTTCACCGGCAGGAGCTCGAGCAGGAAGAAGCTGAGCGCGGCGACGAGCATCCCGCCCGTCGCGAACGGGCGCGCGCCGAAGTGGTCGGAGAGGTACCCGGACGCGGGCCCGGCGACGAGGAAGCCGACCGTCAGCGGCAGCATGTAGATACCGGCCCAGAGCGGCGTCTCGGAGAAGCTGTAGCCGTGCAGCGGCAGCCAGATGCCCTGCAGCCACATGATCAGCATGAACATGAGCCCGCCCCGGCCGAGCGACGCCAGCAGCGTCGCGATGTTGCCGGCCGTGAAGGCACGGATCCGGAACAGGCCGAGCCGGAACATCGGGTCGTCGATCCGCGTCTCGATCGCGGCGAAGATCGCGAGCAGGACGAGCCCACCGCCCATGCAGGCGAGCACCTTCGGCGAGGTCCACCCCATCGTATGGCCGCCGTACGGCTGGATGCCGTACGTGATGCCGACCAGGATCGCCACCAGGCCGGCGGCGAAGGTCAGGTTGCCCCACCAGTCGATCTTCGCCGGCTGGCGGACACCCAGGTCGACCAGCCTGCGCCACGACCACAGCGTGCCGAACAGGCCGACCGGCACCGACACGAGGAAGACCAGCCGCCACGACACGGGGCCGAGCACCCCGCCGAGCACGAGGCCGATGAACGACCCGGCGATGCCGGCGACCGTGTTCACGCCCAGGGCGAGGCCGCGCTGGTTGTGCGGAAACGCGTCGGTGAGGATGGCCGACGAGTTCGCGAACAGGAACGCGCCGCCGACGCCCTGGCCGACGCGCATGACGATCATCCACAGCGCCCCGGCGCCGCCGTGCATCCAGGTGATCGAGAGCAGCACCGAGAACGCGGTGAAGATCGCGAACCCGATGGTGAACATCCGCACCCGCCCGTAGATGTCGCCGACCCGGCCGAAGCTCACGACGAGGACGGCGGTGGCGACGAGGAAGCCCATGATCATCCACAGGAGGTAGCTGGAGTTGCCGGCGCCGAGCGGGTTCAGATGGATGCCGCGGAAGATGTCCGGCAGCGCGATCAGCACGATCGACGAGTTGATCGTCGCCATGAGGATGCCGAGCGTCGTGTTCGAAAGGGCGATCCACTTGTAGTGCGGCGACGGCGGCGTCTGCGGGCTCACACCGGCTCCTCGAACTCGTCGCGGAACATGCGGATCCGGCGCCGCTTCTCGAGGAGCTCGTCCTCGAGCTGCTCGAGCGCCGCCCGGCGGGTGCGCACGAGCGAGATCTGCCGCTCGACGTGCCGCAGCGACTCGCCCAGGATCTGGGCCCGGTCCTCCGACCCCGGCGCGGGCGGGCCGTGCCAGCGCTCGCGCAGGACGGCGCGGGCCGCCTCGGCGTCCATCCAGTCGCGCAGCTCGGCCAGCGACAGGCCGAGCAGGTCGCGGACGCGGATCAGGTCGGCCAGGCGGGCCTCGTCCTCGTGGTCGTAGAGCCGGTGGGCGCCCTCGGTCCGGCCCCGGTCGGGCAGGAGGCCGAGCTCTTCGTAGTAGCGCACCGTGCGGGGCGTGGCGCCCACGCGGCGGGCGAGCTCGCCGATGCGGAACGGGGCCTCCGTCCCCTCCTCGGCGGTCGTTCCGTCGTTCGGAGTCATATTCACGTTAACGGAAGGTACCACAGGCGGGATTGGGCCTTTTACCCCCCTCGAACCGCCTCGATCACCGGTGATAATCTCCAGCGAACGTGAGAAACCGTGACGCCGGGGTAGCCCGATGAAGATCCATTGGCACGGCCAGTCCGCCTACACGCTCACCGGCACGGACCGCACCGTTGCGATCGACCCGTTCGGCGATCTCGGCGCCGTCCTCGGCGGCCGCCGCCGTTTCGCCTACCCGCCCGTGCCCGAGCACGACGCGGACCTGCTGCTCGTCACGCACGAGCACGCCGATCACAACGCCGTCGAGGTCATCACCGGCGAACCGCACGTCGTCCGCTCGACGGCGGGCCGGTTCGAGACGCCGATCGGCCAGGTGGTGGCGATCGCCTCCGAGCACGACGACGAGGCCGGCACGAGCCGCGGCCCGAACACGATCTTCGTCTTCACCCTCGACGGCGTGCGCGTCTGCCACTTCGGCGACTTCGGCCAGGCGGCGCTGCGGCCCGAGCAGCGGCATGCGATCGGTCCGGTCGACCTGCTCTTCCTGCCCGTCGGCGGCGGCCCGACCATCGGCGCCGACCAGGCGGCCGAGATCACGCGGGCGCTCGATCCGCGCTGGGTGGTGCCGATGCACTACCGCACCGCGGCGATCGACTTCCTGGAGCCGGCCGACGCGTTCCTCGCACTGCACGACCACATCGCGGAAACCAGCCCGGAGCACGTCCTCGAACAGAACGGCGGGCGGCCGAGGGGAGTCGTGCACATGGCCCCGCCGGAAGCCCAGGGCTGAGGAGCGGACGTGGCCCAGTCGATGCACTCGCTCGCGCAGTACGGGCACGCATTCGACACCGGGCTGGTCGCGGCAGGGCTCATGGCGGCGGTCGCCGTCGCCGCCTGCATCCTCGCGTGCGTCCTCCCCAGCCACTGCGCCTGCTGGCGCCGACGCCTGGCGGAGCGCCGCTACGTCCGGGCGGGTCTGCGCGAAATCGAGCACTACCTGGCCGCGCCGCCGCGTACGGGACGCCGCCACTAACTCCGCGCCACCACCCGGGCCAGGTGACCGCGAGGCCGGCCAGCATCGGCACGGTCGCGGGGATGGGCGAGGTCAGCTCGAGCACGAACCCCCAGGCGATCGCGGCCACCGCGACCGCGACGGCCGCGCGCAGGCGGGGGCGGGTGCGGCGGCCGACGACGGCGCCGAGCAGCGCCGGCGCGAGGAAGTCGAGCCAGCCCATGCTCGAGTCGCCCAGATCGATCTGCTGCAGGGCCGGCAGGGGCTTCGTCTCGTGCGAGGCGACGCGGACGTGCGGGAGCGTCGCCTGCTGGAGGGCGGAGGTCGTTCGCTCGACCTCGCGGTTGCCCCACACCAGGTAGACGTCCACGGCGATCAGGATCACGAGGCCGATGGCCAGATACCGGGCCGGGGTGATCGGGCCGACGATCGCGGCGATGGCGAGGCAGGCTCCGCCGATCAGGGCCGCGCCCGCGGCCTCGGCAAGATGGCCGCTCGCCTGCCACGCGACCAGGTAGAGGGCCGCGGCGGCGACCGCCGTCAGGAGCGGCCAGCGCCAGCGCGCCGCCCACCCGAGCACGCCGGCGAGGAGGGGCGTCGCGAACGTTCCCAGATACGCCAGGAAGTCGGCGCCGGAGCCGCCGGCGAGCCGCACCGTGCCGACCCCGACGATCATCGCCGCCGCCGGCCCCGCCAGGCCGAGGAG
>JBKPMQ010000194.1:0-6385 GCA_046732235.1 Actinomycetota bacterium | reverse complement strand
AGCACTGCGGCTACGACCTGCGCCGGCGCCTGCCCGACCTCTTCTTCGACGTCAGCCGCGACAGCGCCCGGGTGCGGCACGACTTCTACAACGCGATCACCGACTTCTACGCGGACGCCTACTACCGCCAGATCCACGACTGGTGCCGCGAGCACGACGTCACCTTCACCGGCCACCTCCTGTACGAGGAGTGGCTGCGGCAGATGATCCGGGTCGAGGGCAACCTCTTCAATCACTACCCGCACTTCGACGTGATCGGCGTCGACCACCTCTACCCGGTGATCGGGACGCCCGACCTGCCGGCCGAGCACGTGGCGATGAAGGTGGGCTCCTCCGCGGCGCACCAGAACCGGAGCCCCCGGCTCCTGTGCGAGTCGTTCGGCGGGATCTTCATGGACACCACCATGCAGCGCATGAAGTGGATCACCGACTGGGAGTACGTGCTCGGCGTGAACCTGCTGAACCCGCACGGGTTCCACTACACGCTCGAGGGGCCGCGCAAGCGCGACTGGCCGCCCTCGATGTTCTACCAGTACCCGTGGTGGCGCTTCTACGGGGCCTTCTCCGAGTACGTCAGCCGCCTGAGCCACCTCCTGAGCGGCGGCCGCCACGTCGCCGACGTCGCCATGATCTGGCCGATCAACGCGATGTTCGCCGCCTACCGGCCGCAGGAGCGGACGCCGCTCGGCGACCGCATCGAGAACGACTTCAACGCGCTCACCGAGCTCTTCCTGCGCATCCACCACGACTACGACTACGTGGACGAGTCGCTGCTCGCCGAGGCGCCGGCGGAGGACGGCCGGTTGGTGATCGGCGACGAGCGCCACGGCTTGGTCGTGGTGCCGCCGATGGCGCATATCCAGCTCGCGACGCTCGAGAGGCTCGAGCGGTTCGTCGGCGAGGGCGGCCGGATCATGGGCGCCGTCCTCCTGCCGGGCGAGGCGTTCGGCGACGACGGGCTCGTCGACGTCCGCGAGCGGGTCGGCCGGCTGTTCGGCGTGGATCCCGAGAGCGTCGGCCGGGTCGACCCGGAGGCGGCGCTTCGGATCGTCGAGCGCGAGCACCCGGGGGGTGGGCGGACAGCGTTCGTGGCCGCGGCGTCGCTCTCGCGCGGGCTGCCGGAGGCGCGCCAGCGCGAGCTGCGCCAGCCCGGAGTGCCCGAGAGCGACCGCTTCGTGGTCGAGCCCCAGGAATCGGGCGAGACGCGCTACCTGCTCACCCTCGAGGACGGGACGACGGTCGACGTGGGCGACGAGGTCGAGGCCGAGCGGCTCCGCATCCGCGAGGTCGTGGCCGACGCGGCCGGACGCCTGATCGAGCCGGACGTCCGCATCTCGAACCCGGAGGTGCTCTACCTGCACCGCGTCCACGACGACCGCGACCTGGTGTTCCTCGTCAACTCGACGCGGGCGCCGCAGCGGGCCGAGATCGGCCTCCGGGGCGAGGTGCGGCCCGAGCTGTGGGACCCCTCCACCGGTACGACGACGCCGATCGTGCCGTGGCGGGTCGAGGACGGGCGCACGGTCTTCGAGCTCGAGCTTCCACCTGTCGGCTCCGCATTCGTCGTGCCGGCGGCCGGCGACGGCGTGCGGGTGACGGCGGTGTCGGGGCTCGAGGTCGACGCGGTTGCGGACGGGCGCCTCTGCGGCCATGCGGCCGGCGGCCCGGTGGAGGCGACCGTCGAGCGCGGCGGCGACTCCCGGATCGTGCGCGCCGATGCCGGCCCGGTGGCGGAGCCGATCGCGGTCACCGACGGCTGGGAGCTCGAGCTCGAGGGCCGAAACGCCCTCGTCATCGAGGAGTGGATCGCCCGGGCCGAGGGCTCGAATGCCGACGAGGCCGTCTTCGCAGCGGGCGATACGGACGAGGGCGACGGCTGGCTGCCCATGGTGCAGGGCGCGTGGTCGTATCAGATCCCGACCGAGCCGGAGGAGGACTACCCGATCCCGGTCTGGTACCGCATCGCGTTCGACGTGGAGGACGTGCCGGAGCGGCTCGAGCTCCTGATTGACGGGTTCGCCGGCATCGAGTGGCGCCTGTTCGTGAACGGCGCCCGGTGCGAGGCGGCGCCGGCCCCCTCCGGCCTGGACGCGCAGATCGGTGCCGTCGACATCTCGGGGCTGGTGCAGCGGGGCCGAAACCTCGTGGCGGTGCGGCTGCTCGTCGGTGGCCCCACCGACGGCCTGCTCGACCTCGTGAAGCTCATGGGCGACTTCCGCATCACGGCCGGCGGCGCGATCGGCGCGGCCTCTGCGACGGCCCGGCCGGCGAGCTGGACCGAGCAGGGGTGCCCGTTCTACTCGGGGACCGCCGTCTACCGGGCGACCGCCCGCCTCCCCGAGAGCCTCGACGGCGCTCGCGTGTTCCTCGAGGCCGACGCCGGCGACGACGTGCTCGAGGTGACCGTGAACGGGCAGGCGGCGGGCGTGCGGCTGTGGCTGCCCTACGGCGTCGAGGTGACGGGCCAGGCCGTGGGCGGCGAGAACACGATCGAGCTGCGGGTCGCGAACACCGCGATCAACCTGCTGAGCGCGCAGCCCCGACCCTCGGGCCTGCGGGCGGCGCCGCGGCTCGTCGTACGGCGGGCGGTGGAGCTGGAGCTATGAGCGTCGAGCTCGCCGTCCGCGCGCTCGAGCGCGATGCCTTCGCCCGCTACGGGACGGTGGTGGAACGGCCCGGCCGCGCCCACGACGCCGAGGGCCCGGGCTGGCGCTGGTGGGCAGAGACGGCCAGCCTCGCCGCCACCGGCGACGCCTACGGCGTCGGGTTCCTCGACCTCCGGCCCGCGCCGCTCATGTTCGACTGGGCCGAGCGCCACGAGCGCTCGCCGGAGATGATCGTCGCCCTGACCGGCGAGTGCCTCGTCTACGTCGCGCCCGCCGATCCCGGCCGGGACGAGCCGGGAGCCTTCGAGGTCTTCCGCCTGCGCCCCGGCCAGGGCGTGATCCTGAGCCCGGGGGTCTGGCACGGCGCCCCGCTGGCGGCCGGCGGGCCGGCCGCGGCGATGGTGCTCCTGCGCGAGCGAACCGGCGTCGAGGACGTCGCTATCGTGCGGTTCGACGGGGTGCCGGTGGCAGGATGAGCGTCAAACGCGGGAAAGGACGGACCAATGCCGATCGTTGATCGCCGCGACTTCGGAGGCCGCTTCCCGGTCAAGGAGAACTCCCAGCGGCTCGCGAACTACCGGTACCTCGAGATCCAGCTGATGGAGATGATCGGGGGCTGGTCGCACACCACTCCCGAGCTGGCGTACAAGGCCGCCTTCGGCTACCAGGTGTACGACCACGCCCAGGCGGCCTCGATGCTCGGCGAGCGGCTCTACGAGCTGCGCTCGGGCCGCGAGCGGCAGGAGCCGGCCACCGACGACTTCGCCCACCTCTGCGAGCATGTCTGGAACCTAGAGACGACGGTCGAGCGGCTGGTGGCCGTCTACCGCGTCCTCGAGCCGCACCTGGTCAGCACCTACGTCTACCACGCCGACGCGACCGACCCGCTCGCCGATGCGCCCACCGGGCGGATGCTGCGGCAGGCGGCCGCGATGGACCAGGCCCACGTCGCCTGGGGGCAGGCGGTGCTCGACTCGCTGACGCAGGATCCCGGCGCCCGCCGCCGCGCGCTCGAGGTGCAGTCCGACCTCGAGCAGCGGCTGGTCGAGTGCGGCGGGGTCACCGGCCAGGGGATCGAGTCGCACTGGCTCGCGTTCCACAGCGCCCGCGAGGCCGACCGGTCGGCGGCGCGGGTGAAACGCGGCAAGGGCGGCTACCGGTTCGCGAAGACGTGTCCGCCGCTCCCGCACCCGGTGGTCGAGGAGCCGTTCTGGTTCTCGGACGACCTGGCCGACTTCGCCGTCTACGAGGCCGAGGACGAGTGGTCGATCGAGGGCTTCCGGGGCAAGTTCCACCAGCTCCTCTACGGCGAGGTCGAGACCACCGACCGGATGGGCAAGATGATCGCCGAGTTCCCCGACCTCCCCTGGGAGATGCGGGTGGAGCTCGCCCACCAGATGTGGGACGAGGCCCGCCACATCGAGATCGTCGCCAAGGCATGCGAGGAGCTGATGGGCACCGAGCTCGGCTACGGCCCATGGTCGCTGGTGTGGTGGTGGATGCAGAACGAGGACGACCCGCTGAAGCGGATCACGGTCACCAACTCCTGGGCCGAGGCGAACCTGATGCAGACGCTGCGCATCTGGCGCGAGAAGGCGGCCGAGCGCGGCTACGACCGCATCGCCGAGCTGGCCGACTACCTGCAGGCGGACGAGCTCACGCACGTGAAGCTCGCCACCCGCTGGATCCGGAGGATGGTCGACGACGACCCGGAGGAACGCGACGAGCTCGTCCGCTGGGGCCAGGGCGCCGTCGAGCGGATCGAGGGCTTCCACAACCCCGGGGGGGAGGTTGGCGCCGTGCACTTCACCTTCCTGCAGCGGCCGCCGGCGGGGCGGGTGCACGAAAGCAGCGTGATCGGCGAGTAGCGGCGCTCCCCGGACGGCCGCGATGATCCGTCACCCCGAGTACACCCGTGGCCGGATCGCCCAGGTCGGCGAGCGCATCCGCGCCCTCGTCTACGCCGAGCGCCGCGCCCCCGATCGCCTCGTGGTGGCCGGCCCGGTCGGCCGGATCCCGGCCGAGGAGGCGAAGCGCCTGGCCTATCGCCAGGCGTCGCTCGGCGAGCAGTTCGGCCCGGCGTGGTCGACCTTCTGGCTCGCGCTCGAGGCGACGGTGCCGCCCGAATGGGAGGGCGCCCGCGTCGACCTGCTCTTCGTCAGCCACAGCGAGGCGACGCTGTGGATGGACGGCCGCCCGGTGCAGGGCCTGAACACGAGCCGCCACGGGCCCCGGCCCGACGCCATGCTGCGCGAGCGGGCCGCCGCGGGCGAGCGGATCGAGGCCCGGATCGAGCTCGCCTGCAACGGCAAGTTCGGGCAGCTCGAGCCGCTGTACGAGACCGTCGAGCCGGTCGTGCTCGACCGCTGCGAGGTCGCCCGGTTCGACCCGCAGGCCTGGCAGCTGCACCACGACTTCGACGTGCTGCGGCGGCTCGAGGCCGACGCCGGGAACGGGCTCGATTCCACCTGGGCCGGCGAGCTCCGGCGCGAGCTGAACCGGATCTGCAACGTCTTCCGGGAGGACGACCGGTCGACCTGGGAGGCCGCACGCGCGATCCTGGCGGAGCTGCTTTCGCGCCGCAACGCCACCGTCGTGCACGAGCTCTCGGCGATCGGGCACGCGCACATCGACACCATCTGGCTGTGGCCGCTCGAGGAGACCCACCGCAAGCTCGTGCGCACGTTCGCGAGCCAATCCGCCTACATGGAGCGCTACCCCGAGTTCCGCTTCTGCTGCTCCCAGGCCTACCACTACGACTGGGTGCGCCGCAACGCGCCCGAGCTCGACGCGCGCATCCGCCGCCGGGTCGAGACAGGGCAGTGGGTGCCGGTGGGCGGGACGTGGGTCGAGCCGGACTGCAACCTGCCCTCCGGCGAGTCGCTCGTGCGCCAGTTCCTGCTCGGCCAGCGCTACTTCGAGCGCGAGCTCGGCCGGCGCCACCGGGTGTTCTGGAACCCGGACGTGTTCGGCTACAACGGTCAGCTGCCCCAGATCATGCGCGGCGCCGGCATCGACCGCTTCCTGACCCAGAAGCTGTCCTGGAACCGCTTCAACCGCCCGCCGCATCACACGTTCGACTGGGAGGGGATGGACGGCTCCCGGGTGCTGGCCCACTTCCCGCCCGCCGACACGTACAACGCCGAGGCGGAGATCGCCGAGATGCGCCGCAACGCCCGGGACTACCACGACCATGCCTTCTCGCGCCGGAGCCTGCTCGTGTTCGGCTACGGCGACGGGGGCGGCGGGCCGACGCCGGCGATGCTCGAGACGCTCCGGCGCACGCGCGACCTGCAGGGCGTCCCGCGCACGACCATCACGACGCCGGACGAGTTCTTCGAGGCGCTCGACGCGGACGCGTCCGACCGGCCGGTGCTCGTCGGCGAGCTCTACTTCGAGTACCACCGCGGCACGTACACCACGCAGGGCGCGGTGAAGCGGGCGAACCGCGAGTGCGAGCGCGCGCTCCACGACGCGGAGCTGCTCGCGGCCGTGGCCGGTCGGCTGGGCAGGGGCGAGTATCCCCGCGCAGCGCTCACGGAGGCCTGGCAGCTGCTGCTCCTGAACCAGTTCCACGACGTGCTGCCCGGCTCGTCCATCGGCGAGGTCTACGAGCGGGCCGCCCGCGACCACGCGCGGGTGGCAGACATCTGCGCGCGCGCCTCGGAGGAGGCGCTCGGACGGTTGGCGCGTGAGGGCGGGGACGCGACGCCGGTGAACACGCTCGCGGCGGCCCGGGCGGAGGTGGCCGAGCGGCCCGGCGGCGACCTGGTCTGGGT
>JBKPMQ010000193.1:0-4291 GCA_046732235.1 Actinomycetota bacterium | reverse complement strand
GTGTACATCTGCTGGGCGGAGCGGGGGTGGAGGGTCAGCGACGCCACGCCGCGCGCCTCGAGCTTCGGGCCGAGGTCGAGCGCGGTGCGCGACCCGTTCCGGAGGCCCCGCCGCATCTTCACCGTGACCGGCACGTTGACGGCGTCGACCACCGCCCCCGCCAGCGCGCAGGCGAGATCGTGGTCCTCGAGCGCGCTCGCACCGGCGCCGGTCTTCGTGACCTTGCGTACCGGACACCCGAAGTTGATGTCGACGATGTCCGCCCCGGCGGCGACGACCATCCGCGCGGCCTCGGCCATCGGGCCGGGGTCGGAGCCGAAGATCTGCACCGCCAGGGGATGCTCGTCGGCGGCGATCCGCAGGTACCCGAGCGTGCGCTCGTTGCGGTGCTGGAGGCCGCACGACGACACCATCTCGCTGCAGACGAGGCCGGCCCCGAACCGGCGTCCCTGGCGCCGGAACGCCTGCACCGACACGCCCGCCATGGGCGCGAGCACGATCCGCGAGGGGATCTCGACGTCGCCGATCGACCAGGCCTCGGTCATGTCCGCCATGCCGGGCATGCTACCGGTGCCGGCCTGTCGCTCCGGGCGGGGCAGCTTGTCGGTTTCCGAGTGTTGACGCTCGTGGACGACTTGACCTATAATCCGCCGTCGCTCGGTGTCAGCCCGGAAATGCGCTGCAAATGGCGCACTCCCGGCCGACACCGATTTTCCGTTTACGCACCCCCGAAGGCGATGGGAGCAGTGGAGAAAGACGTCATCCTCACCAGCGAGGGCTACGAGAAGCTCAAGCAGCAGATCGAGGACCTCGAGACGAACAAGCGCCGCGAGGTTGCCGACCGCATCCGCGAGGCGCGCGAGTTCGGCGACATCACCGAGAATTCGGAGTACGACGACGCGAAGAACGAGCAGGCGCTGCTCGAGCACCGCATCGCGCGGCTCAAGGAGCAGCTGCGCTCGGCCCGCGTCATCGACCCCAAGGACGTCCCCAAAGACGTCGTGTCCGTGGGCACGCGCGTAAAGGTGAAGGACGTCGACCACGGCGACGTGGACACGTACGAGATCGTCGGCTCGGCGGAGGCCGATCCCGCGAACAGCCGGCTCTCGAACGAGTCCCCCGTCGGCCGCGCCCTGCTCGGGCGCAAGAAGGGCGAGACGGTCGAGGTGGCGGTGCCGGCCGGCGCGATCCGCCTCAAGATCATGGACATCAAGCCGTCCTGATCGCTCCCGCGGGCGCGCCCGCATATTCTTGGTCGCCGTGTCGAGCGACGTGGAGCAGGGAATCCGGGAAAACCGGATCGCGAAGGTCGAGGCGATGCGCCGGGACGGGGTCGACCCGTACCCCGCCCGCACGCCGCCGCGGGCCGAGGTGGCGACGGTGCGTGCCGATCACGGCGACCTCGAGGCGGGGGCGGAGTCCGGCCAGTCGCTCTGGCTCGCCGGCCGGATCACCGGCCGCCGCGGGCACGGCAAGGCGATCTTCCTCGACCTGAGCGACCGCACCGGGCAGCTCCAGCTGCACGCGACGCTCGACGTGCTGGGCGAGGACGGGCTCGCCGCCGTGAACGACTGCGACCTGGGCGACGTGGTCGCGGTCCACGGCGAGATCTTCTGCAGCCGCCGCGGCGAGCTGACGCTGCGCGTGCGCGAGTGGCGGCCGCTGGCCAAGTGCCTGCGGCCCCTGCCGGAGAAGCATCACGGCCTCGCGGACGTCGAGCAGCGCTACCGCCAGCGCTATCTCGACCTGCTGGTGAACGACGAGGCGCTGCGGATCGCGCTCGCCCGGACGGCGATCGTGACCGCGGTGCGCGGCGTCCTCGACGGCGACGGCTTCGTCGAGGTCGAGACGCCGGCGCTCCAGCCGATCTACGGCGGCGGCGCGGCCCGGCCGTTCGTCACGCTCTACAACGAGTACGAGCGCGAGTTCTACCTGCGCATCGCCGACGAGCTCTACCTGAAGCGGCTGATCGTGGGCGGCCTCGAGCGCGTCTACGAGATCGCGAAGGACTTCCGCAACGAGGGCGTCTCGTTCAAGCGCAACCCCGAGTTCACCATGCTCGAGTGGTACGAGGCCTACGCCGATTACGAGGTCGCGATGGAGCGCACCGAGCGGGTCGTCGCCGCGGCGGGTGCGGCCGCCGGCTCCGAGATCGACCTGACGCCGCCGTGGCCGCGGATCCCGCTGCGCGACGCGATCCACGAGAAGGCCGGGATCGACCCGATGGCCGACCGCGACCGTGACCGGTTGGTGGCGTTCATGCGCGAGCGCGAGGTCGACACCTCCGGGGACGTCACCTGGGCGCAGGCCGTCGACCACCTGCTGTCGCACTTCGTCGAGCCGGCGCTCGAGCGGCCGACGTTCCTCGTCGACTACCCCGTCGAGCTCTCGCCGTTCGCGAAGGCGTCGCCGACCGACCCGGGCCTGGTGGAGCGCTTTGAGGCCTTCTGCGTCGGGATGGAGATCGCGAACGGCTACTCGGAGCTGAACGACCCCGCCGAGCAGCGCGCCCGCTTCGAGGAGGCGCGGGCGGCGGCGGCCGCGGGCGACGAGGAGGCGCACCCGATGGACGAGGACTTCCTGCTCGCGCTCGAGTACGGCATGCCCCCGACCGCCGGCGTGGGGATCGGCATCGACCGGCTCACGATGGCGCTGACGGGCGTCCGCTCGATCCGCGAGGTGATCCTCTTCCCGACGCTCCGCCCCCGCTGACGAGGAAGGGGACGGTCCCCCGACACCGGGGTCAGACCCCGAACGGTGGCCGTGACGAAGTCGTCACACTTTTTGCGTGGGGTCAGACCCCGTTTCCGGCTTCGGCGGCGGCCATGAACTCGTTCGCGATCGGCATCCACAGGTCGGGCCGCTCGACGAAGCACAGGTGCGACGCGTCCGGGATGATCTCGAGCCGCGCGCCGGGGATGCGCTCCGCCACCTCGCGCGTGTGCACCGGCCGGCACTCGTCGAACTCGCCGCAGGTGATGAGGGCCGGGATGCGGATCTCGCCCAGCCGGTCCATCACGTCCCAGTCGCGCAGCGTGCCGATGAGCCGGAACTCGCTCGGCCCGGCCATGTAGTGGTAGACCGGCGTCGCCAGGCGGTCGAACGAGCGCACGACGTAGTCGGGCCAGGGATCGAGCCGGCACACGTGGCGGCGGTAGAACGGCCCCAGCGCCTCCTCGTACTCCGGCGTCAGCATCTTGTCCTCGGCCTCGAGCCGCTCGATCGTCTCGCGCTCCTCGGCCGGCAGCTCGTCGAGCAGCTCCTGGCAGATCTCGTTCCAGCGCCTCGCGCTCGCCGGGCTCCCGGCGGTGATCAGGCTGACCGGCGGCCGGTCCTTGTCGAGCACGTACTGCATCCCGAGCATCCCGCCCCACGAGCTCCCGAACAGATGCACGCGGTCGAGGCCGAGCGCGTCGCGGACGGCGTCCACCTCGTCCATGAACCGCTCCACCGTCCACAGCGACCGGTCGTCGGGAATGTCGGAGTTGCCGCACCCGAGCTGGTCGTAGAACACGACCCGGCGGCGGTCGGCCAGCCGCTCGAGCGGCTTCAGGTAATCGCTCGGGGCGCCCGGGCCGCCGTGCAGGCACAGAAGCGGGACGCCGCCCTCGCCGACGCTGCGATACCAGACGTTCCCGCCGGGGACCGGGACGCGCCCCTCGTCGACTTTCACGCGGTCGACGAGACCTTCACGGCCTCGTCCTCGCCCGCCACGCCGTAGAGCCCCTCGCCGGGGTTGTACGACACGACGTCGGCCTCGAGCGTCTCCGACTCGCCCGAGAGGGCGATGGCGGCGGCGGTCGTCTCGTCGTGGGCCTCGACCTCGTCCACCTGGCCGGTGGGGACGTAGGCGACCCCCAGCGGAGAGCCGTCGTCGTCGATCGCGCGGAAGTGCTCCACGGTGTAGCGCACGGCGGCATCGTCGCGCATTTCGGCCGCCGTGTCCACCCGTCACAACTGAGCCTCAAGTCCGTCGCCCGGACCGCCGATGGGTGGCCAACGCCAAGGCCGACGGCGACACAGGAATCACGGGGTGCCGGTGCTATAGTCCCCACCGTCCACTCCCAGACCGGGTCGTCATCTAGGGGATACCTATTTGACGCTCCGGCCAGAGCCATTGATCCAGTCTCATTCACGACCGGCAGAAAGGGGGCACGAGCATGTTTGAGAGGTTTACCGAACGTGCCCGCCAGGTGGTGGTGCTGGCCCAGGACGAGGCCCGCACCCTCAAGCACAACTACATCGGCACCGAGCACATCCTGCTCGGCCTGCTGCGCGAGGAGGAGGGGCT
>JBKPMQ010000192.1:0-8769 GCA_046732235.1 Actinomycetota bacterium | reverse complement strand
GAACAGGGCTCGGGCGTCGTCAGCCGACTTCGGCCGGACGGTGACCTCGCCGCCGTACGCATACTCGTCCACCGGACGCCGACCGCAGTTGGGGCACTCCAGGAGAAACGACATGCCTAGTGGCGCGCTCCCTGCGGGCTCACGTGCCCGTTCGTGGAGGCGGCCGTCATCGCCTCGACGACGGCGGCGGCGAAGCTCTCGGGGCGGAACGCGAAGTTCGTGCCCACGAGCGGGATGCCGGTGATGGCCGAGGCCTCGATCGTCATCGCCCGCAGATCCTCGGGCTCGAGGTCGTGGACGGCCGCCTTCCCGCAGGCCCGCGCGAACATCTGCATCTCCTGCGTCATCGAGTGCAGGAAGCCCTCGACCCGGTCGGCGGCCTCGTCGATGGGGAGGCGCGCGATCAGGTCCTCGTCCTGGGTCGTGATGCCGACCGGGCAGAGCCCGGTGTGGCAGTGGTGGCACGCCCCGGGCTCTGTGCCCAGCCGGTGATAGTCCTCCAGGTAGAGCGGCCGGTTGCAGTTGAGCGCGATCATCGCGGCCGTGCCGATCGAGACGGCGTCCGCGCCGAGCGCGAGCGCCTTGGCGGCGTCGATGCCGTTGCGGATCCCGCCGGAGACGATCAGGTTGACGACGCCCTCGAGCTTCATCTCCCGGATCGCCGCGACCGCCTCGCACGTGGCGGCCAGGGTCGGGATGCCCGTGTGGTCCATGAGCGAGTCCGGCGAGGCGCCGGTGCCGCCCTCGAGCCCGTCGATCACGATCACGTCGGCGCCGGCCTTGCACGCCAGCTTCACGTCGTCGGGTACGCGGCAGGCGCCGATCTTCACGTAGATCGGGATGGCGCCGTCGGTGGCCTCGCGCAGCTCCTCGATCTTGATCTGGAGGTCGTCCGGCCCGATGAAGTCGGGGTGGCGGCAGGGCGAGCGCTGGTCGACGCCGGGCGGAAGCGTGCGCGCCTCGGCGATGATCGGCGACACCTTCGCCCCGAGGAGCACGCCGCCGGTGCCGGGTTTCGCGCCCTGGCCGATGACGATCTCGGCCGCGTTCGCCATCCGCAGGTGGTGCGGGTTGAACCCGTAGCGGCTCGGGAGCACCTGGTAGACGAGCTGGTCGGAGGCCTCGCGCTCGAGGTCGAGCATGCCGCCGTCGCCGGTCGTCGTCGAGATGCCGACCCGCGTGGCCGCGGTGCCGAGCGCCGCCTTGGCGTTGCGCGAGAGCGCACCGTAGGACATGCCTGCGATCGTGATCGGCGTCCGCAGCCGGATCGGCTTCGCGCCGTGCCGCCCGCCGATCTCGATGTCGGTGCGGCACGTCTCCCGGTAGCCCTCGAGCGGGACGCGCGAGAGCGTGCACGGGACGAAGGTCAGGTCCTGGAAGTGCGGCGTGCGCCGAGTCGTCCCCAGCGCCCGGTTGGTGTAGCGGCCGAGCTCGGCCTTCGTCTGGATGTCCTCGATGGTCTCGGGCGACCACACCCACAGCTTCTGCAGGACGTGCCCGTCGGCCCCGCGGGGGATGAAGTCGCTCACAGCGCGCCCCGCCAGGCGTCGTACTCGTGCCGGGAGAAGTTCCAGAGCCTTCTCCCCGCAACGAGCTTCTTCCAGTCGCGGCCGCCGGCCTCGAGGCCGTTCTGGCCCAGCTCGCGCGCGATCAGCTCGCGGTCGTCGCCGCCGAGCTCGCTCTCGACGCAGTCGGCGCCGAGCGAGGCGATCTCCCCGCCGACGTAGACCGTGCCCTCGTACATCGAGTCGCCGATGCCGTCCGCGGCGTCGCCGCACACCACCATCACGCCGCGCTGCATCATGAAGCCCGACATGTAGCCGACCGACCCGCCGACGACGAGCGTCCCGCCCTTCATCGAGATGCCGGCGCGGGCGCCGGTGTCGCCGGCGATGAAGACGCGGCCCCCGCGGATGGTCGCGGCCGCCGAGGAGCCGGCGTTGCCGTGCACCTCGATCGACCCCGACATCAGGTTCTCGCCCAGGCTCCAGCCGCAGTTGCCGTTCACGGTGATGCGGGCACCGTCGCACATCCCGCCGCAGAACCATCCCACCGGGCCGTCGAAGATGACGTCGATGGGCTGCATGACGGCCACCGCGAGGCTGTGGCGGGCGGAGGGGTTCGTGAGGTGGATCTCGGGGACGCCGTCGGCGGCCGCACGCTTGATCGCCTGGTTGATCTCGCGCGTCGTGTGGCGCGAGCAGTCGATGTCGGAGGTCAGCGTAGCCACCAGCGCACCTCCCCGGCGGCCAGCTCGCGCGGCACGAGCGCGGCGTCCTGGTCGACGGCGCGGATCGCCACCTCCTCGGAGGCGATCAGGACAACGTCGTCGGACTCGGCGTAGAGCAGCGGCTTGAGCGCGAACGGGTCGCGGGCGACGCCGATCCCGTCGGGCGTGGAGATCAGGTATGCGAACGTGCCGTCGAGGTCGGCGACCGACGCGCGCAGCGCATCCTCGAGGCTCTCGCCCCGCTCCAGCTTGTCCGCGATGTAGACCGCGATCACCTCGGAATCGTTGCCGGTGGCGAAGCGGTGACCCTGGTTCTCGAGCCTGCGGCGGAGCTTGTGGTAGTTCGTGATGTGGCCGTTGTGGACGACGGAGATGTCGGGGAACGGCCGCGCCCAGAAGGGGTGGCTGTGGGCGACGTCGACGACCGACTCGGTGGCCATGCGGGTGTGGCCGATCGCATGGCTGCCCTCGAACGCGGCGTACGGGTCGGCCGCCTCGACGGCGTCGGCGTCGCCGACGTCCTTCACGATCTCCATCGCCCGCCCGATCGAGAACACCTCGACGTCGGGCTCGGCCTCGATCCGGTCGGTCAGCGCGCCCAGGTCGCCGGAGTAGGCGATACGGGCGCGCATGTTCGGGCCCTGCTGGGAGCGCTCGGTGACGGTGCCGGCCTCGGCGAATGCCTGGGCCACCCGCTCGGGCGTGCCGTGGTTGGCGTCGATGCGGGCGCGGACGACGTAGGAGTCGGGCTGCGGCGGGCCGTAGAGCGCGATGCCGGTGGAGTCGGTACCGCGGCGGGCCATCGGCCCGAGCATCGCGTGCAGCGTACGCCCCACGGGCCCGACCCGATCCGCATCCTTGTAGAGAAATCCACACAGCCCGCACATGGGCGAAAACCTCCGGCAGCCGCCGCTGATCCTAGACGGAGAGCGGGCAGACGGCGAGTGCCAGGCGGCAACCAATTCCGCCAGGGCCTATGTGCGACCCGAACACCCGGGGTCAGACCCCCGAACGGAGGCGTCACGAAACTGCAACGGCCGCCGTTCGGGGTCTGACCCCGGTACGTCCTAGAACAGCGTCAGGTAGTTCTTGACCTCCCACGGTGTGACCTGCTCGTGGTAGGCCGCCCACTCCGCCTGCTTCGTCTTCACGTAGTAGTCGACGTAGTCCTCGGTGCCGGTGTGCCCGAGGGCCTTGCGCAGCACCTCGTCCTCGGCCAGGTGCCGGGTCGCGTCGAGCAGGTTCGCCGGCAGCAGCTCGATCCCGCGCTTGGCAAGCTCTTCGGACGAGAGCGTGTAGAGGTTCTCGTCGTTGTGCTTGCCCGGGTCGAGGCCGTGCTCGATACCGTCGAGGCCCGCGGCCAGGATCACCGCCGCCGCCAGGTACGGGTTGCACGAGCCGTCCACCGTGCGGTCCTCGACGTGGCCGCCGGGTAGGCGCAGCATCTGGGTGCGGTTGTTGGCGCCGTGGGTGATGAAGATCGGCGACCAGGTCGCGCCGGACGTCGGGGTGCCGGCCGTGGTCGTCAGCCGCTTGTAGCTGTTGACGGTCGGCGCGGTCACCGCGATGTAGGCCTTCGCGTGCCTCTTCAGGCCGGCGGTGAACTGGTAGGCGAGCTGGCTCAGGCCGAGCCCGTTCGCGTCGCTGTCGTCGGCGAAGAGGTCGCGCTCGCCGCTCTCGTCCCACAGCGACATGTGGAAGTGACCGCCGTTCCCGGTCAGGTGGCCGAAGGGCTTCGGCATGAAGGTCGCCAGCATTCCCTCCGCCTGGGCCATGGCGTGCACCATGTAGCGGAAGAAGATCGCCCGGTCGCAGGTGGTGAGGGCGTCGGCGAACTCGAAGTTGGACTCGAACTGCCCGTTCGCGTCCTCGTGGTCGTTGGCATAGCTGCCCCAGCCCAGCTCGTTCACGTAGCCGGAGAGCCGGCTCAGGAACTCGTAGTGGCGGGTCAGCCCCTTCATGTCGTAGCAGGGCTGGTCGAGCCGGTCGAGCGGGTCGGCGAGCTCGATGCCGCCGTCGGCCGTCTCGCGGAGCAGGAAGAACTCGAGCTCCATCCCGATCTTGAACGAGTAGCCGAGCTCCTTGGCGCGTGCGAGCTGGCGGCGCAGGATCGTGCGCGGGCAGTAGGGCCACTCCTCGCCCTCGACGTAGATGTCGCACGCGAAGCGGGCCAGGTTGGACTTGAACGGCACGCGGGTGTAACTGTTCAGGTCGGGGATGGCCATCATGTCCGGCGACGCCGGCGTCTGGCCGATGGGGCCTGCAGCGAACCCGGCGAAGCCGGCTCCCTCGTTCACAAGGCCTTCGAAGTTCGACATCGGCACCAGCTTCGCGGACGGCTTTGCGTTCATGTCCACGAACTGTGCGAAGAAGAACTCGATCCCCTCTTCCGCCGCGCGCTTCTTGACCGCTTCCGCGGCGGGCCTGGCCATGGTGGTCGCCATCGATGCTCCTTTGCTCGATCCCCGGGGCGCAAACACTCGCATGAACGCACGCGGATTTCCACCGTGTTTGCAGGATGCCGTCTATGCTTCAGGAAATACCGCACGTGCTTGATGACGCGGCATGGGCCGCGGCGATGAGGGTGATCGAGTAACTCCGAGGCCTTCCGGCACTGAACCGGCGGGAGTCGCCCGCCGAACGAGGAGTACTCGATGACCGACAGTTTCCAGGCCCTGGGCGTGAGCGAGGAGGTGTGCGCCGCCCTCGCCACGGCCGGGATCGCCGAGCCGTTCGCCGTGCAGCGGCTGTGCATCCCCGCCGGGCTCGAGGGCGCGGACGTGATCGCGAAGAGCCCGACCGGGAGCGGCAAGACGCTCGCGTTCGGCCTGCCGCTGATCATGCTCGCCGACCCCCAGGCGACCGTCCCGGAGGCGCTCGTCCTCTGCCCCACCCGCGAGCTCGCCCAGCAGATCGGCTCCGATCTCGAGCCGCTGGCTGCGGCCCGCGGCATTCGCGTGGCCGTCTGCTACGGCGGCGCCGGCCTCGCCGGCCAGGCCAAGCGCGCGTCGAAGAGCCAGATCGTGATCGCCACGCCCGGCCGCCTGATCGACCTCTCCGGGCGCCGCATGATCGACCTGCGCAGCGTCCGCCGGCTCGTGCTCGACGAGGCCGACCGGATGGTCGACATGGGCTTCCTGCCGCAGGTCGAGCGGATCGTGCCGAAGCTCCACCGCGACCGCCAGACGCTCTTCTTCTCGGCCACGGTCGAGGGCGCCGCGGGCGTCGCCGCCCGCCGCTTCACCCGGAACGCCGTCCGCATCGACGCGAGCGACCACGTCACCGTCGAGCGGGGCGAGGTCGACCACTCGTTCATCTCGGTCACCGAGGCGGAGAAGTACGCCCAGCTGACCGAGCTCCTGGAGAACGCCGAGGGCCTGACGCTCGTCTTCTGCGAGACCAAGACGAACTGCGCCTGGCTGGCCCGGCGGCTCGAGGGCAGCGGCGTGCGCTGCGAGGCCATCCACGGCGACCGCAGCCAGGTGGAACGCAACCGGGCGATGTCGCGCTTCGCGAGCGGCGAGGTGCGCGTGCTGGTCGCGACCGACGTCGCCGCCCGCGGGATCGACCTGAGCGGCATCGGTTTGGTCGTGAACTACGACGCGCCGACCGGCGCCGACGACTACACCCACCGGGTCGGCCGCACCGCCCGCGCCGGCGCCGCCGGCCGCGCGGTCACGCTCGTCACGCGCGACCAGCAGGCAGACGTCAGCCGGGTCGCGACCCGGCTCGCGATCGACGACGAGTTCCGCTCGGCGGGGATGGCCGTGGCGCCGCCGCGTCTGGTCTACTCCAGCCGCCGGAACGGCCGCGGCCGGAGCCGCAGTCGCTTTTAGCCACGTGAATGACCGGTGCCTGGCACCGGGTATTCAGCCCGACCGGCCGAGGGCGCGCTCCAGGCGCAGCAGCTTCAGCTCGATCTCGATCATCAGCCAGTCCTCGTTCTGCACGTCGAGGCCCGTCAGGTCCTGGATGCGGCGCAGGCGCTGGCGCAGCGTGTTCGGGTGGACGAAGAGCGTCTGCGCCGCCGCGGCGATGTTGCCGCGCCGCTTCAGGTACTCCTCGAGCGTCGCGAGCAGCTGGGAGCGATGGCGGCGGTCGTACGCCTCGAGCTTCTTCAGCGCATCGCCGCGGTGGTCGCGCGTCCGCCCGTCCTGGGACACGCGCAGCAGGTACTTGTAGGCGCCGAGGTCGTCGAAGCTGACGACGCCCGGCTCGGGGCTGATCACCGCCGCGGCTGTGACCGCCTGCCGTGCCTCCTCGAACCCCGTGGCGAAGCTGTCCGGCCCCTCGCAGCGGTGCGAGAGCCCGATCGCGAGCGGGTGGTTGCGGTTCAGGCCGGCGTGCATCTCCCGCAGCCTGGCGAGGGCGGCCGCCTCGTCACCGCTCCCCAGGCGAACCAGGCCGCGGACCGCTCCGTCGCGGCGGTCGAACAGCGATCCGGGAAAGGCCCGGGCGGCGCCCGCCTCGAGCGCCCGCGCGACCTCTTCCCACGACTGCGTGCCGCCACCCGGGCGGGGCGCCGCCTGGAGGACGAGGTGCGGCCGGTTCAGGTCGCATCCGAGGGCGCGCCCGCGGTCGGCGAGCCCGGCCGGCGCGGGCAGCCCGCGGGAGAGGTCCTCGAGGAAGTCCTTGATCGCGTTGTGCTCGGTCAGGCGCTCGATCAGATGCAGGTTCTTGAGCGCGATCGCCGCCTGGCCGGCGATCGAGGCCGCCACCTCGCGCGCCTCGGTGTCCGCCGGACGGTCGCCGGGGAAGCGCAGGGCGAGGAACCCGAGCAGCTCGTCGGCCGCCACCATCGGCGCGACCAGCGCGGCGGCGGTGGCGTCGGACCAGAGCAGCTCGGCCAGCCTCCCGTTGTCGCCGTCGTCGGCCCGGCCGCGGGCGAGCACGACGCCGAGGTCGGCCGCGGTCGGGAGGCGATCGCGGGGTGCGCTCGCGGGTGACGACGCGCCGAGCTCGAGCGCCCCCTCGCCGCCCGACACGTACACCTCGCACGCGGCCGCGCCGAGCAGCCGCTGGGCCCGCCGGACGACCGCGGGCAGGAGCTGATCGACCGTCGAGGCGGCCGAGACCGCCCGAGCCAGATCCGCCATGCCCTCGACGAGCGCCAGGCGGCGGCGGGTGTGCTCGTAGAGGCGGGCGTTCTCGATCGCCCCGGCGACGAGACTGGCCGCGTGGACGAGGAAGTCCGAGTCGGCCTCGGTGAACTCGCGCGGGGCCTCGGCGTGGAGCGAGATGACACCCACCACCTCGCCCGCCTTGCTGCGCAGCGGCACGGCGACGATCGACTGGTACTGCTCCTCGTCCGCTTCCGGCACGACCTTCACGCGCGGGTCGGTGAGGGCCCCCTCGGCCAGGAACACGGGCTGGTTGTGCTCGGCCACCCAGCCGGCCAGGCCCTCGCCGCGCTCGAACCGCAGCCGGTCGACGAGCGCGCCGTACGGGTCGGACACCGAGCGCAGCACGAGCGAGCCGTCCGCTGCCACCAGGTAGATGAAGCAGGCGTGGCAGTCGATCGCGTCGGAGACGAGGTCGACGATCGCCCGCAGCACCCGGTCGAGGTCGAGCGTCGAGGAGACCGTGTTGATGATCCGAAACAGGTGCCGCGTCTCGGCCGAGCGCGCGGCGGTGTTCGGAACCGACATAGCGAAAATTCTACATGGGTAGGCATGTCCACACGGCGAGAAGCGGCATGCCGTCTGACCCCACACCGACGGTCGACGCCTTCGACCCGCTCCGAGGCGGCAATTCTCCATGCATCCGCCCGCCTCGACCCGGCGCGGCGCTGTGTGAGGCGCGAAACCGCGCCCCCGCCGGGAGGTGGACGACCCGCCATAGACCCCGAACCCGCTCGGCGACTAGGATATGCCCGCCAGAGCAACGACGAAGGAGCTTCGAGTATGGCAACGGTCGCACCTCAGTCGGCCATGGACGGGCTCGACCCGATGTTCAACCCCGAATGGTTCTTCACCCCCGAGCAGCTCGAGCTGCTGGAGCGCCTGCGTGAGATCTGCATCGAGACCATCCGGCCGCTCGCGGCCGAGAACGACCGCACGCTGACCTTCCCGCGCAAGAGCCTCGAGGCCCTGGCCCCGGACGGCTTCCTCGGCCTGATGCTGCCCAAGGAGTGGGGCGGCCTGGGCCAGAACCACGTCATGTACGCGGCGACCACCGAGACGATCGCCCGCTACGGCGACGCCTCCTGCGCGATGTGCTACGTCATGCACATCGGCGCGGTCGAGGCGCTGCGGCTGCGGCCGACCGACTACCTCATCGAGCGGTACCTGAAGAAGGTCAAGGACGGCCTGATCGGGACGCTCTCGTACTCCGACCCCGAGACCGGCTCGCACTTCTGGTACCCGATCGCGTCCGGCGCCCGCGGCGTGGACGGCGGCTTCGAGGTGCTCAAGAAGGCGGCCTGGACGACCTCGGCCGGCTTCGCCGACTTCTACGTGCTGCAGACGACGTCGCCGGACTACAACGGCGACTACTCGAACCTCTCCGTGTTCGTCGTGGACAAGGACGAGATCGAGGCC
>JBKPMQ010000191.1:0-14039 GCA_046732235.1 Actinomycetota bacterium | reverse complement strand
TTGTAGAGCGACACGTTCCCGGAGACGACGGGCAGCCCCAGCGCGCGGCAGGCGTCGGCCATGCCGCCGATCGCCTGGGCCAGCTCGTAGCCGATCTCGGCGTGCTCGGGGTTGGCGAAGTTCAGGCAGTTCGTGACCGCCGCCGGCCGGGCGCCCGTGCAGGCGACGTTGCGGGCGGCCTCGCAGACGGCGCTCATCCCGCCGCGGCGGGGGTCGAGCCAGGTGCGGCGGCCGTTCCCGTCGAGGGAGACGGCGATGGCGCGGTCGGACGGCGTCAGGCGCACGACGGCCGCGTCGCCGCCCGGGCGGACGACCGTGCCGGACCCGACCAGCTGGTCGTACTGGCGCGTCACCCACCGCCGGCTGGCCGTGCCCGGCGCCGCGAGCAGCGCGCGCAGCGCCGCGTCGGGCGGCGTCGCCGGATCCTCGACGACGGACGCGGCCTCGACCAGGCGGGCGGGCCGCTCACGCGCCACGTCGTAGCGGGGGGCGCCGTCGGTGAGCGTCTCGACCGGGATGTCGCCCACGACTTCGCCGCCGTGGAAAGCGCGCAGGCGGCCGGTCTCGGTCACTTCGCCGATCACCGTCGCGTCGACCTCCCAGCGCCCGCAGACCGCCGCGACCGCGTCCCACGAGGCCGGCTCGACGATCGCGGCCATCCGCTCCTGCGACTCCGAGATCATGATCTCGAACGGCTCCATCCCCTCCTCGCGCACGGGCACGGCGGAGAGATCGACGTCGAGCCCGACGCCGCCGGCGGAGGCCATCTCGGACGTCGACGACGCGAGCCCTGCCGCGCCCAGGTCCTGGAGCGAGACGATCAGGCCGTGGTCGAGCAGCTCGAGCGTGCACTCGATCAGCTTCTTGCCGGTGAACGGATCGCCGATCTGGACGCTCGGGCGCTTGGCCTCGGAGCCCTCCTCGAACCCCTGCGACGCGAGCACGCTGGCCCCGCCGATGCCGTCGCGGCCGGTCTTCGACCCGTACAGCACGAGCAGGTTGCCCGGCCCGGCGGCGCCGGCGGACTGCAGCCGATCGGCGGGCAGGACGCCGACGCACATCGCGTTCACGAGGCAGTTGTGCTCGTAGGCGGGCTCGAATTCGACCTCGCCGCCGACGTTCGCGACGCCGACGCAGTTGCCGTAGTGGCCCACGCCCTCGACGACGCGGGCGAACAGGCGCCGCTGGCGCTCGGAGTCGAGCTCGCCGAAGCGGAGCGAGTCGAGGATCGCGATCGGGCGCGCCCCCATGGCGAAGATGTCACGCAGGATCCCGCCGACGCCGGTGGCCGCGCCCTGGAAGGGCTCGACCGCGGAGGGGTGGTTGTGGCTCTCGACCTTGAGCGCCACGGCGAGCCCGTCTCCGACGTCGATGACGCCCGCGTTCTCGCCCGGCCCCTGCAGCACGCGCTCGCCGGTCGTGGGGAACGCTGCCAGCAGGCGGCGGGAGTGCTTGTAGGCGCAGTGCTCGCTCCACAGCAGCGAGAACACGGCCAGCTCGAAGTCGTTCGGCTCCCGTTCGAGCAGCTCGCGGATGCGCTCGAACTCCGCGTCTGTTAGGCCCAGCGAGCGGTGCAGCGGCGTGGACTCGATCGTGCTCACAGCTGCACCCTAGATGGTTGATTCCGATTCCCCGCGCGCCCGGACGCACGACGGTCGGTGGTCAGCCGTGGTGTTGACGGCGCTGCGGCTGCGAACCGTCGCATCGCCCATGGGCGTCTGCGTGATCGCAGGCCACCTCCGACCGGTGCAAGCCCGCACGGGCTTGCACCTTGCACGCCCCGGGAATCGGAATCAACCATCTAGGCGACCGCCTCGACGGCGACGGCCTGGTCGACGAGCCCCTGGAGCAGGATGCGGCCGTCGGACGACCCGAGCAGGGGGTCGACGGCATGCTCGGGGTGCGGCATGAGCCCGGCGACGTTGCCGCGGGTGTTCGTCACGCACGCGATGGACTCCACCGAGCCGTTCGGGTTGTGGACGTAGCGGAGCAGCACCTGCCCGGCCGCATCCAGCTCCTCCAGCTGGTCGGGCGTCGCGAAGTAGCAGCCGTCGTGGTGCTTGACCGGGATCTCGAGCGTGTCGCCGGCGATCTTCCCGGGAAGCCACGCCGACTCGCGCTGGACGCGCAGGCCCACGTCCTGGCAGCGGAACTGGAGGTGTGCGTTCGGCCGCAGCACCCCCGGGAGCAGCCCCGCCTCGGTCAGAACCTGGAACCCGTTGCAGATCCCGAGCACCGGGCCGCCCGCCACGGCTAGCTCGCCCACTGCGGCCATCGCCGGCGAGAGCGCGGCCAGCGCGCCCGGCCGCAGGTAGTCGCCGTAGCTGAACCCGCCGGGGACGATCACGGCCCCGGCGCCACCGAGGTCGGAGTCCGCGTGCCACACCCGCACCGGCTCGGCCCCCATGAGCCCGACCGCCCGGAGGGCGTCGCGGTCGTCGCACGAGCCCGGGAAGGCGAGCACCGCGATCCGGACCTTCATGCCTGCACCGGCTCCTGGGTGGCAACGTCGAACTCCTCGATCAGCGGGTTCGAGAGCACCTCCTCCGCGATCCGGCCGGCAACGCGCACGGCCTCCCGCGCGTCGCCCACGTCCAGGTCGAGGTCGAACACCTTGCCCGCCCTGACGTCCGACGCGGCGTAGCCGAGCCCCTGGAGCGAGCGGCGCACCGCCTCGCCCTGGGGGTCGAGGATACCGACCCGCGGGCGCACGGTGACCGTCACCTTCACGAGCCGCTCCCGGTCTCGTCGAGATATGCCTGGAACGGCTCGCCGGTCAGGCGCTCGTAGGCCTCGACGTAGCGGCCGCGTGTGCCGGCGACGACGTCGGCGGGGATCTCCGGCCCCGGGGGCGTCTTGTCCCAGTCGAGCGTCTCGAGCCAGTCGCGGACGTACTGCTTGTCGTAGGACGGCGGCGACCCGCCGGGCGCGTACTCGTCGACCGGCCAGAAGCGGGACGAGTCGGGCGTCAGCACCTCGTCGCCGATGACGATGCGGTCCTGCTCGTCCACCCCGAACTCGAACTTCGTGTCGGCGATGATGATGCCGCGCTCGAGCGCGTAGTCGGCGGCCGTGCGGTAGAGCTCGATCGAGAGCCGCTCGATCTCGTCGAACCGCTCCTCGCCGACGAGGGCGATGCCGGCGGCGCGGTCGATGTTCGCGTCGTGGCCCTCGGTCGCCTTCGTCGAGGGGGTGAAGAGCGGCTCGGGCAGCCTGTCCGCCTCGCACAGGCCGGACGGGAGCGCGTGGCCGCAGACCGACCCGGTGGCGCGGTAGTCCTTCCAGCCCGATCCGACCAGGTAGCCGCGCACGACGCACTCGATCGGGAGCATCGTCAGGCGCCGGGCCAGCATCGTCCGCCCGGCCAGGTCAGGGTTCCCCTGCGCCTCCTCGGGGAAGTCGGCCATGTTCACGCTCAGCATGTGGTTTCGGACGAGCCCGCGCGTCCGCTCGAACCAGAACCGCGAGAGCCCCGTCAGCACCCGGCCCTTGTCGGGGATGGGCGTCGGCAGCACGACGTCGAACGCCGAGATGCGGTCGGACGCCACCAGGAGCAGGCGGTCGCCGAAGCCGTACAGCTCGCGGACCTTCCCGGAGGCCTCGTGCAGGTGGGACAGGGTGTCAGGCATGGGCCACCTCCGGGCGGCGTAGGGTGCGGTCGAAGATCTCGTCCACGTGGACGAGGAGGGCGTCGAGGTCGAAGATGGCGTCGAGGTCGGCGGCATCGAGCACCCCGGCCACCTCGGGGTCGGCCTCGAGCAGGCTGCGCAACGGCACCTCGCGGTCCCACGCCGCCATGGCGTTTCGCTGCACGATCTCGTACGCGCGTTCGCGGCTGATGCCCGCCTCGACCATGCGCAGGAGCGCGCGGCCGGAGAACACGAGCCCGTGCGAGGCCTCGAGGTTGCGCAGCATCCGCTCCGGGTCGACGGCGAGGCCCTCGATCAGCCAGCGGGAGCGGTCGAGCATGTAGTCGAGCGCGATCGTGGAGTCGGGCAGGACGACCCGCTCGGCGGACGAGTGAGAGATGTCGCGCTCGTGCCAGAGGGCGACGTCCTCGAGCCCGACGCCCGCGTTTGCGCGCAGCACCCGGGCGAGGCCGGAGATGCGCTCGCACACGATCGGGTTGCGCTTGTGCGGCATCGCCGAGGAGCCCTTCTGGCCGGCGGCGAACGGCTCGAGCGCCTCGCGCACCTCCGTGCGCTGGAGGTGGCGCACCTCGACGGCGAACCGCTCCAGCGACGCGCCCGCCCCGGCAATCACCGAGAGCAGCGCGGCGTGGCGGTCGCGCGGCACGACCTGGCTGGCGACGTCCTCGCGCTCGAGGCCGAGCTCCCCCAGGGCCAGCGCCTCCATGCGGGGATCGGAGTTGGCGTAGGTGCCGACGGCGCCGGAGAGCTTGCCGACGCGGACACCGGCGAACGCCGCCGCGAGCCGCTCGCGCTGCCGGCGCATCTCGGTCACCCACCCGAGCAGCTTCAGGCCGAACGTGGTCGGCTCGGCGTGGACGCCGTGGGTGCGGCCGATGATCGGCGTATGGCGGAACTCCTCGGCGCGGACCGCGGCCGCCCCCTCGACGGCCTCGACGCCCGCGAGCAGGATCTCGCCCGCGTCGCGCAGCTGCAGGGCGAGGGCGGTGTCGACGACATCCGAGGACGTGAGCCCGTAGTGGAACCAGCGGCTCTGCTCGCCGACGAGCTCGGCCACCGACTCGGTGAAGGCGAGCACGTCGTGGTGGGTGCGGCGCTCGATCTCGCCGATCCGTGCGACGTCGACACGGGCGCGCTCGCGGACGGCGGCGACCGCCTCGGAGGGGACGACGCCCAGGTCGGCCCAGGCGGCCATCGCTGCGATCTCCACGTCCAGCCACCGCTGGAATTTGCGCTCGTCCGACCATACGGCGCCGATGGCGGGGCGGGTATAGCGTGAGATCAAGCCGGAGTCGCTACCTTCGGTCGGAGAGGGCGGCCTTTGGCAGTTTACAGGAGGGTGTGGCGGGCACCCGCCGGGGCCCAGGGTCGCCGTCGGGGGAGGGCCGCGCCGCACCCGCGTGGGGAGTTCACCCGTTTGAGGGGCTAGGCCCTTTACGGGTTGTCTCGTACGGTCGACTGACCCCGTCCACGCTCCTGAGGTCTGCACATGCACCGCCTATTCCGCGCCGGGCTGCCCGCCCTGCTCGCTTTTGCCGCGCTCGCCTCCGTCCCGGCGGCCGAGGCCACCGATGCGGCCCAGTCCGTCGTCGTCTCGTCGACGCCCGCGAGCTTCACCCCGAACATCCAGGACGGCCAGGTGAACGCCGTCGCCCAGGCCGGCAACCTGATGATCGTCGGCGGCACGTTCACGAGCGTGAAGCAGAAGAAGGCCACCACGGCGACGGCGGTTCACCAGATCGTCGCGTTCGACGCCCACACCGGCGTCCTCGACACGAGCTTCATGCCCGACATCGAGGGCGGCGAGGTCAGCACGATCTCGGTCGCGCCCGGCGGCCAGGCGGTGTTCGTCGGCGGGGAGTTCGACACGGTGAACGGGCAGGCGGTGAAGCGGCTGGTGAAGCTCAACCTGGCCGACGGCTCGATCGACACGAGCTTCCAGGGCAAGGTGACGGTCGGCAGCTGGGTCGAAGACTCCCAGGTGCTCGGGACCGACCTCTACATCGGCGGCGCGTTCTCGCAGATCGACGGCGTCGCCCGCGGCCGGCTCGCGGCCCTCGACGTCAACACCGGCGCACTCGACCCGAATGTGAACGTGAACTTCGCCAACAAGCGCCAGGGCACCCTGCGCGTGGCCCACTTCGACATCTCACCGGACGGCACGAAGCTGGTCGCGACCGGCACCTTCCTGACCGCGGACGGCCTCGACCGCGCCCAGATCGCCATCCTCGACCTAACCACCACGCCGGTGTCGGTGTCCAGCTGGCAGACGAACTCGTTCAAGCCCGCCTGCTCGACCCACTTCGACACGTACATCCGCGACGTCAAGTGGGCGCCCGACGGGAGCTACTTCGTCGTCGGCGACACCGGCGCCTACTTCGGCGGCCCCAACGCGGGCGTCCTCTGCGACTCCGTGTCGCGGTGGGAGGGCAGCGCATCCGGCCCCGGCCAGCTGCCGACGTGGGTGGACTACAGCGGCGGCGACAGCATCACCCAGCTTGCCGTCACCGGCACCGCGGTCTACGCGGGCGGCCACCAGCGGTGGGAGAACAATCCCTTCGCGGGCGACACCGCCGGCCCCGGCGCCGTCTCCCGCATGGGCATCGCCGCGCTCGACCCGGTCAACGGCATGCCGCTCTCCTGGAACCCGGGCCGCGACCCGCGCGGCTCCGGGGTGTGGGCGCTGCTCGCGACCCAGGACGGCCTCTGGGTCGGCAGCGACACCGGGTACATCGACGGCCTCGTGCGCCAGCGCATCGCCCTGATGCCGGTGGCCGGCGGGAAGACCATCCCGACCTGGACGATCGGCACGCTGCCCGGCGACCTGTGGACGCTCGGCGTGAGCGGCAACCCGACCCACCGCAGCTTCACAGGCACGGCGGCCGGGACGCAGACGACCGTGTCCGGGACGGGGATCGACTTCTCCCACGTCCGCGGGGCGTTCATGATCGGCTCGACGCTGTACACCGGCCAGGACACCGGGCAGTTCCTCGCCCGCAGCTTCGACGGCGCCACGTTCGGGGCCTCCACAACCGTGGCGCTGAACGGGCTCACGTCGACGCAGTTCCCGATCTCCTCGCTGACCGGCATGTTCTACGACCCGGCCACGGGGCGGCTTTACTACACCGTCTCCGGCGACAGCCGCATGTACTACCGCTACTTCGAGCCCGAGGACAACCTCATCGGGGCGCAGACGTTCACGGTCTCCGGGAACGGCGACGGCCTGAGCTGGAACACGACCTCCCAGATGACCATGGCCAACGGCAAGATCTATTACGTCGTCACCACGGGAGCGGGAGGGAACCAGCAGCAGAACCTGTGGTCGATCGACTTCGTCGGCGGCAAGCCCGTCCCCGGCACCCAGCAGCTGGTCAGCGGCCCCGCCAAAGGCGACGGCCAGACCTGGGCCGGGCGCGGCATGTTCATCCTGCCGACCTAGGCGGTATGGGGACAGTCCCGTTCAAGCCAGGACTGTCCGCACGCCCCACCACCAACCCGGGGTCGGACCCCACCCTGGTTGTCCTCCGTGTGTTCGTTGGGGTCTGACCCCAACACTGCTCCTTCTCCACCGCGCCGCGTTAGAACTCAGCCGGCGGCGCGCCCTGGGCCAGGATCTTGGCCGCGAAGATGGCGGCGTTGCGGGCGCCGTTGATCGCCATGCAGGCGACGGGCACTCCCGGCGGCATCTGGACGATCGAGAGCAGCGAGTCCATCCCGCCCAGGTCGGACGTCCTGATCGGAACGCCGATGACCGGCAGCTCGGTGTAGGCGGCGACGACGCCGGGCAGGGCGGCCGCCTTGCCGGCGCCGGCGATGATGACGCGCACGCCGCGGAGGGCGGCGGTCGACGCGTACTCGGCCACCCCGCGCGGGTCGCGGTGTGCGGACAGCGCCTGCATCTCGAACGAGATGCCGCGCTCGTCGAGCTCCTTCGCGGCGGCCTCCATCACCTCGCGGTCCGATTCCGAGCCCATGAGGATGCCGACCTGGGGGCCGTTGGACTCGAGCTCGGCCCAGAGGTGCTTGACCTCGGGGGCGGGGGAGGGGGGCTCAGGCATGTACGTGCTCCGCGTTCTGGGCGGCGAGGCCGATATCGCTGCGATGGTGCGCCCCCGCGATCCGGATCGCGTCGACGCCGAGATAGGCGCGCCGGCGGGCGGTGTGGAAGTCGGGCCCGACGGCGGTCACGTTGAGGACGCGGCCGCCGGCCGTCTGGACGCCGTCGCCGCGCGCGGCGGTGCCGGCGTGGAACACGGTGACGCCCTCGATCTCCTCCGCGTCGTCGATGCCCGCGATCGGGTCGCCGACCTCGGGGGCGTCCGGATACCCCCGCGCCGCGACGACCACGCTGACGCAGGCCGGCTCGACCGGCTCGACATCGGCCCCCGCGAGGGTGCCGGCGGCCGCACGCGCCAGCAGGGCCAGCAGGTCGCCGCCCGTGCGGGGCAGGATCACCTGCGTCTCGGGGTCGCCGAAGCGGGCGTTGAACTCGATCACCTTCGGGCCGTCCGCGGTCAGGATCAGGCCGGCGTAGAGGCAGCCGCGATACGGCGCTCCGCGCCGGGCGAGCTCGTTCACGACCGGCCTGTGAACCCGCGCGACGATGTCGGCGACCATATCGGAATCGATCCCGGGCACGGGCGAGATCGAGCCCATGCCGCCGGTGTTCGGGCCCGCGTCGCCGTCGCCGACGCGCTTGTAGTCGCGGGCGGGCGCGAGCGGTACGACGTTCTCGCCGTCGCAGAGCGCGAGCAGCGAAAGCTCCTCGCCCTCGAGCCGCTCCTCGATCAGCACCCGCCGCCCGGACGCGCCGAAGCGGCCGTCGACGAGCGCGGCCGCGACCGCGGCGTGGGCCTCGGCGGTCGACGAGCACACGACCACGCCCTTGCCCGCGGCGAGCCCGTCGGCCTTGACGACGACGCCGCCGTCCGCCTCGGCGATGGCGGCGTGGGCGGCCGAGACCGTGTCGCAGACCGTGAACCGCGCGGTCGGCACGCCCGCCGCCTCCATCACGCTCTTCGCGAACGCCTTGGAGCCCTCGATCTGGGCCGCTGCCGCGGACGGCCCGAACACGCCGATGCCGGCCTCGGATAACCGGTTCGCGAGGCCGGAGACGAGCGGCGCCTCGGGCCCGACGACCACCAGGTCGACCTCGAGCTCCTGCGCGAGCCGGGTCATGCCCTCGAGGTCGGACACCGGCACGGAGTGGCAGCGGGCGAGCGTGGCGATGCCGGGGTTGCCCGGGGCCGCGTCGAGCCGCTCGAGCAGCGGGGATCGCGCCAGCGCCCACGCCAAAGCGTGCTCGCGACCGCCGGATCCCACCAGGAGCACTCGCATCTCGCGGCGAGTCTATCGTGCCGGTGCGGCGGCGGTCACGCGGCCTCCGGCTCGTCCAGCAGCACGAGGTAGACCGGCACCCGCGCCCGCCGCGCGACCCGGTGGGGCTCCTGCGACCAGATGAAGTCGGACACGATCCCGCGATGGCGGTCGGCGCCCATCACGATCGCGTCCGCCCCGAAGCGGCGCGACTCGTCCAGGATCCGCCTCGCGGCCCGCCGGGTGCCGATCACGTGGCCCGCGGCGTCGAAACCCGCCTTCTCGATGGCGTCGCGGGCCTCGCGCACCTGCAGGCGCTGGGTGTCCCACTCCTGGCGGCTGGGATTCAGGCCGGGGTTGGGGAACCCGAGCGACGTCCCCCACACGCGCGCGATCGAGATCACGAGCACCTTGGCCCCGGCCGGGCGGGCGAGCTCGAACGCGCGCTGGAGCACGGGCCAGGCGATCGGGCGGCCCTCCGACGCCACGACGAGCCGCTCGATCCGCAGGGTCGCAGGGTCGGGTGGGGGCGATGCCCTGCGGAACACCGTCCCCACCCGAGAGCTCGCGATCAGTCGCCTGCGGCCATCTGCGAGGCCTCCGGCGGTGCCTCCTTCGCGTGCTTGGGATCCTCCACCTTGACCCGGTACCAGTACAGGGGCAGGTAGGAGAGCAGGATCGCCCAGCCGATGAAGAAGTAGATGCGCGTGTCGTTCCCGTTCAGCAGCGCGTTCGGGAGCGACGTGTACACCAGGCCGCCGTAGCTCCAGATGATGAAATAGCCGATGGCCATCGCCAGAGCGATGTACTTGAAAACCCCCGGCAGCCGGACCGGACGGCGCATGTCCGGCCGATACGTGCGCAGCAGGTAGTAGCCGACCAGCACCGGGATGAATGACGCCAGGTAGCCGACGTTCGAGAGCGAGTAGATCTCGACCGCGCCGCCGGTGAACACCAGCAGGATCGAGCACACGACGTTGAAGCTCATCGAGAAGCCGGGCACGCCGTGGCGGTTCACGCTCGAGAAGATGCGCGGGAACTCCCCGTCGATCGACATCTGGTGCAGCGCCCGCGCCGAGCCCATGATCGCGTTCAGAACGGAGAGCGAGAGCGCAATCACCAGCATGATCGAGATCACCCAGTCGAGCCAGCTCGCCCCCGTTCCGAACACCTCGGTCGCAAACGTGGAGAAGATCGTCTTCGGGTCGGCCAGCGCCGGATCGGCCAGCTGTGCGCCGAATACGATCACGAAGCTGATCGGGATCATCGTGTAGATGAAGAGTCCGTACAGGCCCTCGAGGTTCATCGCGATCTTCGCGTCGCGCTCGGGGTCGCGGCACTCACCGATGTAGCACGCCGCCGCCTCCATCGCGATCACGTTCCATGTCAGCAGGAACGAGAAGGCGATGTAGATGACGAGCCAGTTGTGGCCGAGGGCGTTCGTGAAGAAGCCCGTGCCGTCGACCTGGTGGAAGCCGGACAGGTTGCCGAAGTCTCGTGACGACGGCTTGAACAGCGGCAGGATCGCCAGCAGCGTCAGCGGGATCATCGACAGGAGCCCGAGCACCGTCGCGAACATCGCCCCCAACCGGATGCCGAACCACGCCGGCACGAAGACCACCAGGATGCCGACGATCGAGATCACGACCGTCCAGTACGAGATCGGTGTATGGATGGGCGTGAACCCGTTCGTGGAGAGATCGAACTTCTCGCTGATGTAAAAGGACGCGAGGATCATGTTCAGCGGCGCGACCGGGAACCAGCCCAGCCAGTACGCCCATGACGTGAACCCGTTCACGTGCTTGGCGAACCGCGGCCATTTGTCCTTGTACGCCACGTATGCGTATGTGGGGGAGCCGCCCGTCCGCTCCGGCATCATCGCCGAGAGCTCGGCCAGGAGCAGGCACAGGATGTACCCCGTGATCGTGATCAGGACCATCACGGGGATCGCCGCCGCGCCCAGTGATGTCACCATCACCGGCGCGATACCCGTCACGAGGATCGTCCCCGCGAGGCCGATCACGAACGCCCCCCACCAGTTCGTCTCCCGACTCAGCCCACCACCTTCGTAGTCGGGAGCGCCGCTATCGACCGCCATGAGACCTCCTTCGGAACGGATACCCGCGCCTAGTGAAGCATGTCACTCGGTCGGAGTAAAGCCCATGCGCGGAAAGTGGTCGGTGCTACATACCGAGCGGCACGAACCTGGCGAGCGCACGCTGCGCGTCGGCCACCTCGCGAAGTGCGCTCCGGAGCTGTCCGCGGGCCAGCGGCGCCAGGTCGGACGGGGCGATCCGGTTCGTCGGCTGGAGGCCGGACTCGACCTCCGCGACCTGGTGCTCCAGCCGCATGCGGGTGACGAGCTCGAACCCCTCCTCGAGCGCCGCTGCCCGGTCGGGCTCGAGCGCGCCGGCGTGCGCTGCGGCCCGGAGCCGGTCGACGGTTCCGGACACGGTGACGCCGGAGCGAAGCGCATGGAAGCGGGCCAGGTTGGCGATCGGGACGACGGCGCCGCGCTTCAGGTCGATGCGGCCGTCGTCGCCGAGCTGGAGCTTGCCTCGGAAGCCGAGCGGCGGCTCCCAGTCGGTGGCGGTGCGGGCGAGGCGGCGGAGGAAGTCCTGATGCGCCGGCGCCCGGCGCTCGATCTCGACCAGCGGCCGCACGATCTGGAGGCCGCCGCACACGTGGCGGAAGTCGAAGGCGACGGCCGCCCGGACGAGGTGGGAGCGGTCCGGCTGCTCCAGGCAGTCGCGGAACACCCGCTTCCAGTCGCTCTCGGACATGCGCCACTGCCGGTTCCGCGCCAGCACCTCGGCGTTGTCCGCGCCGAACCCGCACCGGGCGAGGCCCTCGTTCACGTCCGCGGCGACGGCGGCGTAGTGCTCGTCGCCCTGGTCGTCGGCGTAGGCGAGCGCGTTGTCCTGGTCGGAGGCGAGAGTCGCCTCGCGGCGCGCGGTCGAGCCGAGCGCCATCCACGCCCAGGCCGACGGGGCAGGGCCGCGGCGCTCGAAGGCCAGGTCGAGCAGGCGCACGGTCGCCGTGTCCGACTGGAGCGCGAGCACGCGGCCAAGGTCGGTGGCGACGACCCCGGCCCGGATCAGCGCCACCACCATCTGGGGCAGGTGCGACGCGGCCTCCACGACCTCGTCGACGCCGGCCGCGTGGGCGATCGAGCGGCGCAGGGCGAACGGCGTGCGGCTTTCGAGGTACATCAGGTCGGTGGCGGTGACGACGCCGACCGGCGTCCCGTCGGCGGCGATGACGGGGGCGTGGTGGATGCCGAGGTCGAGCATGTCGAGCATCGCGTCGACTGCCATTCGCTCAGGCGGGAACGTCAGCGCCGGGGCGGTCATCAGCTCCGCCACGGGGGTCGAGGGCGGCCGTCCGCGGGCGAGCAGCTTGGCCCGCAGGTCGGAGTCGGTGACGATCCCGAACGCGCCGTCGTCGAGGCGGACGAGCACGCACGAGACATCGGCCTCGGCCATCAGCCGGGCCGCCTCGCCCGCTTCGGCGGCGACGCTGCACTCGACCGCCGGCCGGTGCACGAGCGCGCCCAGGTGGGCCGTGCGCTGGTCGGCCTGGGCGTGCGCGACCTGGCCGGTGCGCACCAGCCGCTCGCGCAGCGAGCTGGCGACGAACTCCACACCGGACGGGCTGCCGAGCAGGCGCAGCGCGACGCCCGCGTCGATCAGGAGGCAGACGGTCTGCTCGCGGGCGCGGACGTCGAACGCCGGAGCCATGCCCGAGAGCAGGGACGGGTGCCCGAACGCCTCCCCCGGCTCGAGCACGTCGATCACCTCCTCCTCGTGGACGAGCTCGACCGAGCCCGAGCGGACGACGTACAGGTGCCGGGCGGGCGTCCCGTCCTCGACCAGGACGAGGTCACCGGGCGCGTACGTGCGCTCGCCGATCGCGTCCTCGGCCTGCGCCAACTCCTCCTCGGGCACGCCGTCGAACGGCGCGAACCGGCGCAGGAATGCGGCGGCGCCCTCGGTGGTGGCCATCGGTGGATCGTAGAGCCTGGCGCCTCGGGGTCAGACCCCGAACGGGAGCGCAACGGAAGCCTCACGGCCGACGTTCGGGGTCTGACCCCGGGTGCGCCTAGGTCGGCGACACGCGCAGCAGCCGATCGGCGTCCGAGTCGAAGACCCAGGCCGCGCGGCCGTCCGTGACGATGGCGGTCGGGCGGCCGCCGACGACGATCCGCTTGCCGGCGGCGAGGCCCGTGGCGGCGTCGAGCAGGCGCACGGCGCCGCGCCCGCGCGCGCGGGTGCGCGTGATGATCCAGACGCCGCCGCTCCCCGCTGCGATCGTCCCGCCGGCGACGGACGCGACCGTCGTCGTCCCCAGCACGCGGTCGGTCGAGGGGCTGATCCGGAGCACCCGCGCACGCTCGTAGACCCACACGAACCCGTTGAAGACGGTGATCTGGGTGGGGGCGCGCACGGGCGACCGCGGCAGCGACACCTCCCCGGAGCGGCGCACGGCAGCCTTCGCGATCGAGAACCGCAGGATCGACTGGTCGACGCTGTCGGTCACCCAGGCCGATCCGGCCGCGACCGTGAGCGCGCTCGGCGACGGCCCGACGGGCGCCTGGGCGGCGATGACGCCCGTGACGGGATCGATGCGCACCAGCCGGCCGCCCCCGGTCAAGGTGACCGTCGTCCACACCGACCCCTCGGAGTCCTCCAGCGCCGTCGCCACGCCGGGCAGGCGCACGGTGGCCGCGACCTCGGAAGTATCCGGATCGATCCGCCACAGACGCATGCCCGCCGCAAGCCAGACCCCGTCCGGCCCGACGGCGAGCAGGTACTGCCGTCCCGCGGGCGGCAGCGGCACGGGCGTCCCGGCCCTGCGGCCGGTGGCCGTGTCGATCTTCACCAGCGACCCGACCAGCCCCGGTCCGGCGTAGACGGCGGCCCACAGCGTGCCGGCGTCGTAGGACAGCGCCGCCGGGCCGCCGAGGTGCACGCCGGGCTCGGCGGGAGGCTGCGGGTGCGTCTGCGGCGGCGTCGTTTTGGGCGCGAGCCGCTGCGGGTGCACGGTGCGGCCGCCGTCCTCGAGGTGCAGGCC
>JBKPMQ010000190.1:0-13850 GCA_046732235.1 Actinomycetota bacterium | reverse complement strand
GCCGGACGCCCTGCGCGCCGCCCTGGGCGCGGGCGCGGCAAACGCGGCCGTCCCCGGCGCGGGCCGCCTCGAGCGCGCCCACGCGGAGCGCCTCGCCGAACAGGCTCGCATCACGCGTGAATGACCGGTGCCCGGCGCCGGTTATTCATTGACGCGCCGATCGGTCTCGCGGGCGAAGAGGTGCAGGTCGGCCGGGTCGATCGCGAGCGCGAGCCGGTCGCCCGGGCTGACGTGGACGTTCCCGGGCAGGCGGGCGACGACCGCCTCCCCGCCGGCGCTGCCGTGGACGAACACGTCGCTTCCGAGCGGCTCCACCACCTCGGTCACGAGCTCGAGCGGGATGCCGCCGGGGATCTCGCCGGCCCGGTGCATCGCCTCGGGCCGAACGCCGGCCGTCACGCCCGCCCCACGCCCGACGAGCGGGCCGGGCAGGAGGTTCATCGCCGGGCTGCCGACGAACCGGGCCACGAAGAGGTTGCACGGCGTCCGGTAGATCTCGTCGGGCGTGCCCACCTGCTGCAGCCGGCCGCGGTTCATGACCGCGATCCGGTCCCCCAGCGTCATCGCCTCGATCTGGTCGTGGGTGACGTACACCATCGTCGTCCCCAGCCGCCCGTGCAGCCGCTTCAGCTCCGCGCGCAGCTCCGTGCGCAGCTTGGCGTCGAGGTTCGAGAGCGGCTCGTCGAGCAGGAACGCGACCGGCTCCCGGATCAGCGCCCGGCCCATCGCCACGCGCTGGCGCTGGCCGCCGGAGAGCTGCGCGGGCTTGCGCCTGAGCAGGTCGGCCAGCTCGAGCATCTCCGCCATCGCCGTAACCCGGCGTCCGATCTCGTCCTTCGCCATCCGCCGCCGCCGGAGCGGGAAGGCGAGGTTGTCGCGCACCGACATGTGCGGGTAGAGGGCGTAGCTCTGGAACACCATCGCGACGTCGCGCGCGCCCGGCGAGAGCCCGGCCATGTCGCGCTCGCCGATCAGGATCGTCCCCGACGTCGGCTGCTCGAGGCCGGCGATGATCCGCAGGGCCGTCGACTTGCCGCAGCCCGACGGGCCGACGAGCACCATCAGCTCGCCGTCGGCGACCTCCAGGTCGAGCGCGTCGACGGCGGTCGTCCCGCCGGGGAACTCCTTCGTCACCGCCTGAAACGCGACCCGGGCCATCAGCGAATCCCCGTGGATGCAAGGGAGCGCACGAACCACCGCTGCGCCACGACGAACACGATCAGCATCGGCGCGAGCGCCATCACGTTGCCCGCCATGAGCAGGTTCCACTTCGTCACGTGCGCGCCCTGGAACGACGCCAGGCCGAGCTGCACGGTGCTCTGGTCGGTCGACGTGATGACGATCAGCGGCCACAGGAAGTCGTTCCACGTCCACAGGAACGTGACGATCCCGAGCGTCGCGAGCGCCGGCAGGGAGAGCGGCAGGACGACCCGGAAGAGCACGCCCAGCCGGGTGCAGCCGTCGATCCGGGCCGCCTCCTCGAGGTCGATGGGCAGCGTGCGGAAGAACTGGCGCAGCAGGAAGATGCCGAACGGCGTGACCAGGTTGGGGGCGATCAGGCCGCCGAGCGAGTCGACCAGGCCGAGGTGCCGCACGATCAGGAAGGTCGGGATCATGATCACCTGGAACGGCACCATCAGCGTCGCCAGGAGCGCCACGAACAGCACCTCGCGGCCGAAGAACCGCAGCCGCGCGAACGCGTACCCGGCCAGGCTGCAGAGGGCCAGGTTGCTGAGGACGGCCGTGCCCGTCACGACCAGGCTGTTCACGAAGAAGCGCCCGAACGGCGCCTGCTCCCAGGCGTCGCGATAGTTGCTCCAGTGGATGCCGGACGGGATCAGCGTCGGCGGGAAGTGGCGCGTCTGAGCGAGCGTCTCGACCGACGTCACGAGCATCCACACGAGCGGCAGCACCATCACGGCGGAGATCGGCACGAGGGCCAGGTGGCGCGGGCTGAACGGGAGCCGCACCCTCATGACGAGTAGTGCACCCTCCGGCTCCCCACCCAGAGCTGGATCACCGAGAACACCAGCGTGATCAGGAAGAGCACGAGCGCGATCGCGGCGGCGTACCCGGCGTGGAAGACCACGAAGGCCTCGTTGTAGATCTCGTAGACGAGCACCGTCGTCGCCTGCAGGGGCCCGCCCCGGGTCGTCACGTAGATCTCGTCGAACACCTGCAGCGCGTTGATCGTCGACCACACGATCAGGAACAGCGTCGCCGGCGAGAGCAGCGGCAGGACGACGTGCCGGAACGTCGACCAGCGGTTCGCGCCGTCGAGCGCGGCCGCCTCGAGCACGTCCTCCGGGATGCCCTGGAGGGCCGCCAGGTAGATGATCACGTCGAAGCCGAGCCAGCCCCACACCGTCATCGCCACGACGGCGTAGAGCGCCTGGTCGGGATCCTGGAAGAACCCGTACGGCCCCAGGCCGACCTTGCCCACCACGTAGTTGGCGAGGCCGTAGGTCGGGTCGAGCAGCCAGTTGAAGATGATCCCGGTCGCCACGGTCGAGGTCGCGACCGGCACGAAGACCGCCGTGCGGTAGAGGCGCGAGAAGCGGATCTCGGCGTGGAGCAGGAGCGCCACGGCCAGTGCCCCGCCCACCGAGATGGGCACGAAGAGGGCCGTGTAGACGATGGTGCGCCGGACCGAGTCGCGGAACACCGGGTCGTTCATGAGGGTGCGGTAGTTCCCGAGGCCGACCCAGGTCGGCGCCGTCAGCAGGTCGTTGTGCTGGAGCGAGAGCAGCACCACCCACCCGATCGGGACGATCCCGAAGAGGACGATCAGGGCGGTCGCAGGCAGGACGAAGAGCCAGCCGGCGACGTGCTCCGAGCCGAGGATGGCGCGGCCGGGCCTCACCCTCCCTGCGCCAGCACCTGGTTCACCTGGTCGGCGGCCTGCGCCAGCGCCTGCTGCGGCTGGGCCTTGCCGAGCAGCACGGCCTGGATCGCCTGCCCCATCGCCTGCGAGATCTCGTTGTAGTCCACGAGCACCGGCCGGGCCTTGACCGCGTTCTGCTCGTTCTGGACGAACGTCGAGATGCCGTTGTACCTCTTGACGTAATCCTGGTAGGTGGGCTGCTGCACCTGCGACGCCCGGATGGGCAGGTCGCCGGTCGCGAGCGACCAGCGCATCGCCTCGGAGGGCGAGGTGAACCACTTCAGGAACGTCCACGCGGCCTGGGTGCGGTCGTCGCCGTTGTCGAGCATGACCCACTGGTCGGGGCCTGAGATCGTGTTGTGGTTCTGGTCGCCGGGCAGGATCTGCACGCCGTAGTCGACGTCCGGGAACTGCGAAAGGTCCCACGGCCCGGTGAAGAGCATGGCGATCTTGCCGGAGTTGAACAGGTTCACGTAGTTCTGGTTTCCGCTGTCGAGGTAGACGGAATGGTCGACGGTGGACATCTGCTGCAGCAGCGTCGCGGCCTTGACGCCGGCGGGCGAGTCGAATGCGGCGTGCTTCTCGTCGGGCGTGAGGATGTCTCCCCCGGCCTGCCACAGAAGCGCGTCGAAGCGCCAGACCGTGTCCTCGCTGGCGTCGTTCACGTACGCCCACCCGAACTGCTTCGCGGCCGGGTTCGTGAGCCTCTTCGCCGCGGCACGGAAGTCGTCCCACGTCCAGTCGGCGGTCGGGAATGGGACCCCCGCCTGGCGGAAGAGCTTCTTGTTGTACACGAGGGCCAGGTTGTCGACGAGCGCCGGGACGCCGATGATCTTGCCCCCGACGGTGACGGCCTGCCGTTCCGCCGGCCAGAAGTCGTTCCAGTCGATGGACGGGTCGGCCTTGATCATCGGCGCGAGGTCGACCGCGTGGGGCGTGCGGGCGACGTTCGCGGCCCACGAGCCGTACAGGTAGACGATGTCGGGGTAGTGGCCGCCGCGGATCGCGGTCAACACCTTCTGCAGCGCGTAGTCGGAGTTGCCGTAGTTCTGGACGGTGATGTGGATCTTGGGATGGGTCGCGTTGAACCGCGTCGCGGCGGCGGTCATCGCCTTGCCCTCGGTGTCGACGTAGCCGTGCCAGAGGACGATGTTGACCCGCCCGCCGCTCGAGGATCCCGAGCCGCCGCCACAGCTCGCCGCCAGGGAGAACACCGCGACGAGCGCGGTCACCAGGTACAGCCGACGTCTCATGAGAGCACCACCGATCGTGTCAGGTTGCGGGGGGTGTCGGGATCGAAGCCGCGGGCGACGGCGAGGTCGACCGCGAGCCGCTGGCACAGCACCAGCGTTGCGAGCGGCTCGGGCCCGGCGTCGAGCAGGAGGGCACCGGTCGCGCGGATGTCGGTCGCGAGCGCGTCGCCGAGCGGGTCGAAGGCGACGACGAGCGTGCGCGCATCGGCGGTCGCGATCGGGCCGTGCCGATACTCCATCGCCGGGTAGGACTCGGTCCATGCGCGCCCGGCCTCGCGCAGCTTGAGCGCCGCCTCTGCCGCGAGGCCGACCGTCCACCCGGAGCCGAGGAAGTGGAAGCGGTCGAATGCGGCCGGGTCAACCGGGAGCCGGTCGGTGAGCACCGCCTCGGCGGCGTCCGCGGCGGCCGTCGGGTCGATCCCGAGATGCGCGCGCAGGTAGACGAGCGCCGTCGTGGCGAACCGCGTCTGGACGACCGACCGCTCGTCGGCGAATGCGAGCACGACGGCGGCGCCGGCCACCTCGGCAAGCGGGCTGTCGGCGACGGCGGTGACGGCGACGGTCGGCGTGCCGGCCGGGAGCCGTTCGAGCGCCAGGAGCACCTCGGTCGTCGTCCCGGAGCGGGAGAGCGCGAGCACCACGTCGTACGGCCTCGCCGCCGGCATCTCCGAGGCGGCGAACGCGTCCGTTTCGCCGTGCCCGGCGTCTTCGCGCGAGCGCGCGTACGCGTGGGCGATGTAGAGCGAGGTGCCGCAGCCGACCACGGCCAGCCGGAGGCCGTGATCCGGCAGCGCCGGATCCGGCACGAGCCCGCCGGCGTGCCGCCACACCGTCGGCTGGCTGGCCAGCTCGTGCACGATTGCGCTCATATCGCGCGACTTTACGCAAGAAACGCGCAGAATTCAACAGAAGGTGGGCGTGGACGGCGAGTAGGATGCGCCCCGATGCGCCAGTCGGATCGCTTCAACCACATCATCACGCAGCTCTCCACCAAGGGCTCGGTCGGTGTCGGCGACCTGGTCGACGCGATGGGCGTGTCGGCCGCGACGATCCGCCGCGACCTGGCGCTGCTCGAGGGACAGCGGCTGCTGGCGCGGACGCACGGCGGCGCCGTCGCGCACGGCGTGCTCTACGAGCTTCCGCTGCGGTACCGCAGCGCCGACCGCCGGGAGCAGAAGTCGCGCATCGCCCGGGCCGCGGCGGCCCGGGTCGCCGAGGGCGCCGCGATCGGGATGACGGGCGGCACGACGACGACCGAGGTCGCCCGCGCGCTCACCGACCGGCGCCGGCTGACGGTCGTCACGAACTCGCTCAGCATCGCCTCGGAGCTCGCCGTGCGGCCGAATCTGAAGCTCGTGGTCACGGGCGGCGTCGCCCGGCCGGAGTCCTACGAGCTGGTCGGCCCGCTGGCGGAGGGCGCGCTGGCCACCCTCAACCTCGACCTCGTGCTGGTCGGCGTGGACGGCATCTCGGTCGACGAGGGCTTCACCACCCACCACGAGGTCGAGGCACACACGAACCACGCCCTCATCTCCCGGGCTCGCCGCGTCGTGGTGGTCGCGGACAGCTCGAAGCTGGGCCAGGTCGCGTTCGCGCGCATCTGCGGGCTCGACGACGTGGACGAGCTGATCACCGACGGCGACGCGGCCGTGGCCGAGGTGGAGGCCGTGCGCGCCGCCGGCCTCGAAGTCACGCTGGTTTGAGACCGGCGGCCGGGCTGATGCCGCCCTCGGCGAGCGCTTCCTCGAGCGTCTCGTACGTGGGCATGATGCTGCGCAGGTCGACCACGTCGAAGACCTTGCGGACGAAGCTGTCCGGCGGCGCGACGACAGCGAACCGGCACGCCGACCGGGCTCGCGCGTGCTCACCGCCCAGCGCGAGCGCGCAGATGACCGTCGAGTCGACGAACGTCGCCCTGGTCAGATCGATGACGACGTGAGACGCCTCGCGGAACTGCCGGTCGACCTCGTCCGACAGCGCATCGACGGTCGAGAGATCATGCTCGCCCACGAGCGCGAGCACACGCACGTACCCCAGATCGTGTACCGCGATCCGGCACTCCTCAAGCATCGCCAGCCCTCCGGTTCTTCGTGGTATGCGGCGCCGGGCGCCGCATACGGGCAGGCTGCTCTACCCCGACGGGTTGAGCGTACCACCCGCCGTCGGGCACCCCGTTGACGAGCTCGGACGCGACGTCGCGCAAGCTTGCGGTTCGAGTGGCTCGAGACCGATCGGAGTATGGCGAACGCAGCGCTCCGATAGGCACGGTGTCAGGCGATGCGGGCGGCGCGGACCTGCTCGACGAGCCGGCCGATTCCGGCGATCGCGTCGGACTCCCGCACCTCGATCTCCGTCCCGGCGGCGCCGCCGTGGTCGATCAACCACCACAACGATCGCAGTCCGGCAAGGTCGCAGAACCAGACGCGGCGCAGGTCGACCACGAGCAGCTCGTGCGGGCGCTCCCCCATGACGCGGAGCACGCATGCTTGGAGGTCGGGCACCGTGGACATGCAGAGCTCGCCCCATGCCTCGACTCTCGGCTGCGGCCCCGGGGGGATCCAAACGCCAAAACGGCTCACAGAACCTCCACATTTCACGCGTGGCGGATCGCAGAGCTGGCGGTTCAACCCGGCCGATCCAAATATACCATCTGACCCGAGCCCGGGATTGGCGGCTCCCCCCGCAGGGTAGGCGACATCTCGTGTCGGGCCGTTGCGTGACAACGCGATGTCGATGGCGGCTGCCGGCCGAGGCAGCGGTGCTGCCGCTCGTGCGCGCCTCGGTCTCCAGGATGATGGCCGATGCGGCGGCGAGCGACCTCGACCGGATCCGGCTCGCGCTGACCGAGGCCTGCGCGAACGTCGTCCGTCACGCGTACCCGGACGATCCCGGCATGCTGGACGTCGGCGTCTGCCTCCGTCGGCGCACTGTCATGATCGAGGTGCGGGATTGCGGCGTGGGCGTCGCCAGAGACCACGAGCCGGAGGCCGGGCCCGGCGGCCTCGGGCTGCCGCTGATCGACATGCTCGCCGACCGCGTCGAGATCACACCTCGGGAGCCGGGGACCTCGGTCAGGATGACGTTCGACCTGCACTGACCGCGCGGACGACGTCGTAGACCGAGCCGCGATCGAGCACGGCATCGCCGGCGCGGTCGGCGTGACCGGGGAAGACGACGAACCGGTCGGGGTCTGCGTGCACCCTGACGTACGTCGCGACCGTGATCAGCACATGCTCGTCGCACCCCGGCCGGCCGCACGCGCATGCGAGCTCCAGCTCCTCGTCGGGGCCTGCGCCCCCGTCGACCGCAAGCAGGTACACCTCCCGGTTCGCCTCCCGGACGACTTCGGAGAGCCCGGCGTCTGCGCCGGCGGGTGCGACGGCTCGTGTCATCTTCTCTCCCCGTCATGACCGGCCGGACGGGCGGAGTATCAGCCGCGATCCGTCCCGGGCCGGCTGATGCTTCAACCGCGTTCGTGCCTACCCGCGGCTGACCGCGTCGCAAACGCGGCCGCCGGCGCCGGGATCAGCTCGCGTCCTGGTTGGCGATCGCCGCCATCAGAAGCAACCCACCGTCCGCCACCACCGACGTCCCGGTGACGTAGCTCGCGCCCGGCGAGGCCAGGAACGCGATCACGGCGGCGATCTCGCGGGCGTCGCCCGGGCGGTGCGCGGGGATCATCGGACGCTCGACGCGGGTGGGATCGACATCCTCGTTCCCCGTCATGGGCGTCGCGATCTCACCCGGTGCGACGGAGTTGACGTTGATCCCGTGCTCGGCCAGCTCCAGCGCCATGACCTTCGTCAGCATGCCGAGCCCGCCCTTCGCGGCGCAGTACGCCGACGACCCGCGCAGCGGGACGTGCTCGTGCACCGAGGTGACGTTCACGATCCGGCCGCCCCGGCCCTGGGCGATCATGCGCCGGGCCGCCCGCTGGCCGCACAGGAAGGCGCCGTTCAGGTCGACGTCGAGCACGGACCGCCACGAGTCCCAGTCGGCGTCCACGAACGGCGAGCCGGCACCGGCGCCGGCGTTGTTCACGAGCACGTCGATCCCACCCAGCGCGTCGGACAGCTCGTCGATCCGGTCGGCGGCCTCCGGCAGCGCGGTCAGGTCGAGCTGTCGTACCTCTGCCCGCCGGCCGCGCTCGGTCACCTCTCGGGCGGTGCCCCGGGCGCCATCCTCGTCCGAGTGCCAGGTCACCCCGATGTCGAAGCCGTCGGCGGCGAGGGCGACCGCGGCGGCGCGGCCGATGCCGGAGTCGGATCCCGTGACGACGGCGACGGCCATGCGCCGCCCCCTACCCCGGTGGCCGGGCCCCCAAACGGCTCTTCGAGCGCGCACCGGCGTCACTCGAGGCCGGCGGCGCCTGCTCGAGTGCGGACTCGAGCGCCTCGAGCCGGTCGAGCGCGGCCTCGTCCAGGTAGCAGCGCGCGTGCCGGCGCCGGGCGTCATGCTCCAGGCGCTGCCTGGGAAGGGCGGCCGGTAGGCGCCGGGGGCCGGGCGCGAATGGACGCTTCGGCGGCAGCGCGGGCAGTCCGCCGGGACGGGCGGGCGTGCGCGGCCGGTCGGGCGCCCCGGCGGGCTCCACGGACGCACCGGTGCCTTTCGTCCACGTCTTCAGCTGCCAGCGTTGCGCCACGGCGCAATTGTATGAGCGGGGGCTAGGGCGCCGGCTCGCCGACCCGGGTCACCACCCAGCGATGCTTGCCGATCTTGCGATCCCTGGCGAAGCCGAGCTTCTCGTACGTCGACAGCGCGCCGTTGAACAGGAAGCCGGCCGGCACCGACCCGGCATCCTCGGGGTACCCCTCGACGGTGCCGCCGCCGAGCTCGGCGATCAGATCGAGCGCGCCTGCGAGCGCCGCCGTCGCGACGCCCTTGCGCCGACTCCCCTTGCCCACGAAACAGCACGCGATCCGCCAGTCCGGAGGAGTCGTGCTGCTGCGCTCGTACGCCGCGCGGCTCTTGATCCGCGGCACCTCGTCGGGGACGCCGAACTGGCACCAGCCGAGGCAGTCGTCGCCGTCGAAGACGAGCGCCGCGTGCGCCGTTCCCGTCCGCACGCGGTCGTGCTTCCGATCGCGGTTGCACGCAGGATCTTCCCTGTCGAGGCCCTCGGGATGGAAGCCCATGCACCAGCAGCCGCCGAACACGCCGTTGTTGCGCTCCACCAGCGCGGCGAACGCCGGCCAGGTCGACTCGTCCAGCGCCTTGACCGTGTACGTCGGTTCCGCGATGGCCCGAGTCTAGATGATCGATTCCACGCCCCCGCGCGCCTGGACTGGTCGGGCTTGCACCTTGGACATCACAGGGGCGTGGAACCACTCATCTGGCGGCGGCTCGTCAGTCCAGATATCGGACGAACTCGGCGGTCGGCAGGCGCTCCGGCGGCTCGGTCTGGCGAGCCCGCGGGCCCAGGTGGAGCAGGCCGAGCACACGCTCGGACTCCGGGACGCCCACCGCCTCCAATCCCGCCTCGGTGCGCAGGACGGCGGGGGTCCGCCAGTAGCCTGCCAGCCCCCGGACGTGGGCAGCGGTCAGGACGATGAAGCACGCGCACGCCGCGGCGCACAGATCCTCCTGGTCGGCGATGGGATCGGGTCCGCGGACAACCGACGCCACGATCAGCGTCGGCGCCCGCCCGAGCTTGACGCCGCCGTCATCGGTGGCCGCCTTCAGCGCCGCCAGCGCCCGGGGGCCGACGACCCGGAACCGCCACGGCTGCGTCAGATGGTGGTTGGGCGCCCACCGGGCCAGCTCGAAGAGCTCGTCCAGCGTCTCCGGCGGCACGGGCTCGCGGCCGAACACCTTGTGGGTGCGGCGCGAGTGGACGGCGGCGTCGAACGGCAGCGGGCGGCGGGAGTCTGGCATGGCGTCGAGGGCGACGCATCTTAGGCGGCGCGGCCGGGACGGGATCCGGCCGCGAGCTCCGGAAGCGGCACCAGCTCGACGACCCAGAGATGCGGATGCCGCATGAGAAGGGGGCTGCCGTCAACGCGAATCAGATGACGCGGGGACGACGGCCGTGTCGGAAGGGCTGTCTTCGGCGCAGCTGGCCCAGCCCTTCCGAGCCCGGCCAGCTGCTTCGCCATACAAGTCCTACCCCTCCACCGGGCCTCCTAACCCACTCGGCCGTCGTTTGCACGGGCGCGAGCCGGGTATCGCGCACCCATGGATGGGACACGGTGAGCGCGGCCCCGGAGCTTCCGCGCGAGATCCAGCTCGAGGTCACCGGCGCCTGCAACCTCGCCTGCACGATGTGCCTGGTGAGCTACCGGCCGAAGATCGGCAAGCGCCACGGCGCCCTCGACTACGAGCGGTTTCGCCGGGTCGTGGACGAGCTGCCGCAGCTCGAGCGGGTGACGCTGCAGGGCCTGGGCGAGCCGCTGCTCGCGCCGCGGCTGATCGACATGGTGGCGTACGCGGCCGCCCGCGGCATCGCCGTCGGGTTCAACACGAACGCGCAGCTGCTGACGCCCGAGCGCTCCCGGGAGCTGGTCGACGCGGGTCTCGCGTGGCTGCACGTGTCGGTCGACGGCGCGACCCCGGCCACGTACGAGCGGATCAGGTCCGGCGCCCGGTTCGCGCGCCTCGAGCGCCATGTCCCGGCGCTCACCGCAGCCGCCGACCGGCGCGGCGACGGCCGGCCGGAGATCTGCCTCGTCTTCGTCGCGATGCGCGGGAACATCCGCGAGCTCCCCGACGTGATCCGGCTCGCGGCCCGATGGGGCGTCCCGAGCGTCCGCGTCCAGAACCTGTCCCACTCCTTCGACGATACGGATCCGTCGGGGAGCTACGCGGGCATCCGCCGCTTCGCAGAGGAGGAGGCGCTTTTCACGGCCCGCGACCTCGGCCTCGCCCGCGGGGTGTTCGACCAGGCCCGAACGGCCGCCGACGAGCTCGGGCTCGCACTGCGGCTGCCGCAGCTCGACGCCCGGCCGGAGCCACAGCAGGGCGCACGCCGCGGCTGCGACTGGCCCTGGACATCGGCCTACGTGACCCACAGGGGCGACGTCCAGCCGTGCTGCATGGTGATGGGAAGCGACCGCGCGACGCTCGGGAGCGTCAGCGACCGGAGCCTCGGCGAGGTGTGGCGGGGGCCGGCGTATCGCGAGTTCCGGCGGCGCCTCGAGAGCCCGGACCCGCCGGACGTCTGCCGGGGCTGCTCGCTCTACCGTGGCGTGTTCTAGCCGCCGGAGGCGGCGCGGCAGGCGGGCGCTCCCACCGTCTGCCGGGCACGTTTGGCCGCGGCAGAACGGCGGGTACAACGCGCGCAAACCGGTTGAGCAGCCAGTCACGAGCCGGACGCCCGGCAAGGCCGGATCGACTCACCGCCCACGTGACCGGAGGTCACATGCTTCCCATCTCCACGCTGCTCGCCACCATCGACTTCGCCGATCGGGAGTACTGGCTCTCGCACTGCGAGGGCTTCCACGTCCGGTCGGGCTCCCGCCGGCTCGGGGTCGTGGAGTCCGTGCGGCACGAATCGGATCCACGCCTCCCCGACACCATCCACATCCGCGCGGGAATCGTGCGTATCCGCGAGCTCGCCATCCCGGTCGAGGATGTCGAGAAGCTCGACCCGCGCAGGCAGACCGTCTGGGTCCGGTCGCATGGGAGCACCCGGTGACCCCTCCCGGGGCTCCCCGGTTGCGCGCCTGAAAGCGGGCGTGGACCGGGCCCAACCGGACCCGGTCCACGCCCGGACCCGATCAGGCGTCCCCAGCGGTCACCCGGGCGGCAACCTGGTACCTGGCGACCGTTGCGCGGCTGCCCGGCGTCTCCTCGGCCGGCATCGCGTTCAGCATCTCGTCGCCTCTGCGGTAGTCGTCCTCGCTCTCGAAGAGGAGGATCGCCAGCGCGGTGCCCGCGTCGGGGTCGTGGAGCAGGAGCATCTCGCTGGCCGGGAGATCCTCCGGCTGAGGCTCGCTCGTCATCCGCTGACGCAGCTCCGCGATGCGTTCGTCGGTGACGCCGTTGAACGAGACCGCTCGTGCCAGTGCCATGCTGCAACCTCCTCTGCTCGTGGGTCGGACTTCATGTCGTCGCATCATTCGTCGCGATCGTTACACGACCAGCCGCCGGCGGTTGGCGGACCGGGCACCCGGCCCGCGCACGAACCGGCCCGCGAGGGCTCCGGTGTGCTCCCCTCCGCGCACCGTCGCGACCCCGTTCACCCACACGTCCCGCACGCCCTCGGCCAGGCGGTGCGGGTCGGCGAACGTGGCGGCGTCACGCACACGCCCGGGATCAAAGACCACCAGGTCGGCGTAGGTGCCCGGAGCGACGACGCCCCGGTCGCGGATGCCCAGCCGCGCCGCCGGCGTCGAGGTCATCTTGCAGACGGCGTCCTCGAGCCCGAGCACGCCCTCGTCGCGGCAGTAGTGGCCGAGCACTCGAACGAAGGTGCCGTAGTCGCGGGGGTGCACCGGGCCCTGCGCGGCCGCCCAGGCCGGGTCGATGCCGCAGCCGTCGGAGCAGATCGCGATCCAGTCGAGGCGTAGCTGCTCGCGCACGTTGTGCTCGGACATCTCGTGGTAGATCGTGAAGACCTCGCGCCCCTCCGCGATCAGCAGGTCGAAGACGCAGTCGAGCCAGTCGGCGCCGCGCATCGCGGCGATCTCGGCCAGGTTGCGGCCGATGTACTGCCGGTGCTCGGGCAGCCGCAGCCCGACCGGCACCGTCTTGTCCGGCGGACCCGGGTCGTCCACCTCGTCCGTGCCCTGGGCCAGCTGCTCCCGGACCCAGTCGCGCACGCCCGGCTCGGCCAGGCGCGCGAACAGGCGCCCGTCGGCGGCCAGGCTCACCGGCAGCCGGGCGGAGAGCCCAGTCCCCGAGGCGGCGTAGGGGTACATGTCGGCGGCGAGCCGCATCCCGTGGGCGCGGGCCGCGTCGATCCGCCCGATCGCCGGTGCCATCAGGTGCCAGTTGCGGGGCCCGCCCGACGCCTTGAGGTGGTAGATCTCGGTCGTCGCGCCGGAGCGGCGGCCGATCTCGATCGCCTCGTCGAGCGCCGCGAGCAGCCGGTCGCTCTCCGATCGGATATGGGAGATGTACATGCCGCCCGCCTCGGCAGCGACCCGGGCCACCTCCACGATCTCGTCGGTCGAGGCGTAGGCGTCCGGAGGGTAGATGAGCGCGTAGGCGACCCCCATCGCGCCGTCGCGCATCGCGTCCGCGACCACCCGCCGCATGACGTCGAGCTCGGCCGCCGACGCCGCGCCGGTGCGCATGCCGCAGGCGTACTCGCGGACGGTGCCGCCGCCGATGAACGAGGCCACGTTGGGCGAGACGCCACGGCCCTCGAGCGCCTCCAGCCAGTCGCCGAAGCGTCGCCAGCCCCGGATGCGCTCGAGCCAGCCGGCGTCGATCCCGTCGATCGGCGGCTCGGGCTCGGCCACCATGCCGCCGTGCGGGGCCGGGCTGTAGCCCTCCCCCATGACCTCGGTGGTGACGCCCTGGACGAGCTTGGAGAGCGCTCGCCCGTCGAGGAACAGCGGCCACAGGGAGTGGCTCATGATGTCGATGAAGCCGGGGCAGACCACGAGGCCGCGCGCATCGACCGCCTCGGCGGCGGAGAGCGCCCCCGGCTCGGCGACGGCCACGATGCGGTCGCCCGCGACGCCGACGTCCGCCGCCCGGCGGGGCGCGCCCGTGCCGTCGATCAGGTCCGCGCCGGTGATTGTGAGGTCGAGCCGGCCGCTCACGAC
>JBKPMQ010000189.1:0-9313 GCA_046732235.1 Actinomycetota bacterium | reverse complement strand
GGGAAGAAGACCGAGAAGAGCTGCTGCGCCCAGACGTTGGAGGCGCGGTTCTCCGCGTTCAGCTCGTCGAACTGGGCCTGGAACTGGCGCTCGCGGTTGAACGCCTGGATGATCGCCATGCCCGACACCGATTCGGCCACCTGGGCGGTGACGGAGGCGATCCGGTTTCGCACGTCGAGCTGGGCGACGGCGGACTTGCGCTGGAACCACCGCGACAGGACGAGCGTCGGCGGCAGGATCACCATCGCCACGAGGCCGAGCCGCCAGTCGACGACGAAGAGCACGACGATCGTCGTCGGCAGGAGCACGACGTTCGAGACGAGGGTTGGCAGGCCCTGCGAGAGCGCGTCCGAGATCGCGTCGACGTCGCTCGTCACCCGGGCGATGATCCAGCCGGCCCGCTGCTCGGAGAAGTAGCGCAGGGAGAGCGAGGTGAGGTGGTCGAAGAGGTCGCGGCGCAGGCCGAGGACGATGCCCTGGCCGACGTTCGCAAGTCCGCGGATGAGCGTCAGCTGGCACAGCCATCCGCCCAGGTTCACGGCCAGGTAGGCGGCGACCACCGTCGTGAGCGTCCCCCGGTCGCCCTTGCCGATGCCGTCGTCGATCGCCGCCCGTACGAGCAGCCATCCGCCCGACTGGGCGGCGGCGCTCCCGGTCGCGACCAGGACGAGCCAGGCGACGAGGCCCCAGCGCCCGCGCAGGTAGCGGCCGAGACGGGTGAGCCCTGTGCGCCGGCTACGCGACACCGGCCTCGTCTCCGAACAGGCCCGCGAAGGCCGCCTTCGCCTCGAGCAGGTCGGCGGGCCGGCCGTCCTCGACCAGACGGCCGTCCTCGAGCACCACGGCCCGGTCGGCGAGCGCGAGCGTCGACAGGCGCTGGGCGGCGACGACCACGGTGCGGCCCTCGACGGCGGGCCGCAGGCGCATCACCAGGTCGTGCTCCGTGTGGGTGTCCACCGCCGACAGCGGGTCGTCGAGGACGATCACGCGGGCGCCGGCCACGAGCGCCCGGGCCAGCGCGACCCGCTGGCGCTGGCCGCCGGAGAGGTTCACGCCCCGCTCGCCGATGAGGGTGTCGTAGCCGTCCGGCAGGTCGGGGACGAAGTCGGCCACCCCGGCGGCGACGCACATCGCCTCGACCTCGTCCCAGGGCGCGTCGGGGCGGCCGGCGGTGAGGTTCTCGCGCAGGGTGATCGAGAAGAGGATCGGCCGCTGGGTGATCACCGCGACCGCGTCGCGCACTGCGGCGAGCGGCACCTCGCGCAGGTCGGCGCCGCCCAGCCGGACGCTGCCCTCGGTGGGGTCGTAGAACCGCGGGAGGAGGTTCAGCAGCGTGCTCTTGCCGGCGCCGGTGCCTCCGCACACGGCCACGATCTCGCCCGGCTCGAGCTCGAGATCGATGCCCTCGAGCACCTCCTCCTCGCCCGGGTAGGCGAAGTGGACGCCGGCGAAGGTCACCCCGAGCGGCCCGTCCGGCAGGTCGCGCGGATGCTCCGGCTCCGGCAACCGCTGCACCTCCTCCAGCCACGCGAAGGTGCGCCCTGCCGAGGCGATCGCGCGCTGGGCGAGGTTCAGGATCCAGCCGAGCGCCTCGAGGGGCCAGGTGAGCTGGAGCAGGATGGTGTTGAAGAGGACGAACTGCCCGATGGTGAGCCGGCCCGCGATCACGTCGCGGCCGCCGAAGAAGACGACCGCCGCGATCGAGAGCGTGGGCAGGAAGAAGAGGGCGGGCAGGTGCTTCGCCTCGACCCCGGCCTGGCGGACGACGATGTCGCGCACGCTCCTCGCCTTGCCGCCGAACCGCTCGCGGACGTCGTCTTCGCGTCCGAACGCCTGCACCATCTCGATGCCGACCACGGCCTCGTCGGCGGCCTCCGTCACGTCGCCCTTGGCCGCCTGCACGTGGCGCGAGATCGGCATGACGAGGTGGGCGAAGCGCCAGGCGACGAAGCCGATCAGCGGCGTGGCGACCGCCGAATAGAGCGTCAGGCGCGGGTTCACGAGCGCCAGGACGATCACGCCGCCGGTGATCATCATCGCGCTCTGGAACCCCTGCACGACGCCCCAGCCGATGAAGTAGCGGATAGGGAACAGGTCGTTCGTCGCCCGCGAGACGACCTGGCCGGTGGGGTGCTGGTCGTAGAACGCGCGCGGGAAGCGCAGGTAGCCGGCGTAGAGCATCTCCCGCAGGCGTGCCTCCAGCCGGATGCCGACGCGGGACGTGGCGAAGCGGCGGGTGTAGTTGACCCAGAACCGGGCCAGCGCGAGCGCCATGATCGCGACGATGTACGGCCACAGCGCCCCGCTGCTGCCGGGGACGATCGCGCCGTCGATCGCGCGCTGGATCAGCACCGAGACGGTCAGCGTGAGGCCGGTGTAGCCGAGCGCACAGGCAAGGCCGACGAGCACCAGGCGGCGCTCGTCCCACCACAGCCGGGCAAGCCGGCGCACGGTCGGGCGCAGGGGGTAATCCTCGGGGTCAAACGGGTTCATCGGGCGGCTCGGGGGCTCAGCCGCTCACGGGAGCGCACGGAGGGTTGCGCGTGGACTGAACCCGTCGCTACACCCTAGACGGCGAAGCCCGGCGGTGGCTCACCACCCGCCAACCGGGGTCAGACCCCGAACGGCGGCCGTTGCACATCCGTTGCGCTTTCGTTCGGGGTCTGACCCCGGCCGGCGGCCGGCCTCCTGGCGGCGAGCACCACCGAGGTCTCGATCTGGCGCTCCGGGATCGTCCAGTACCGCTGCAAGAGCTCCCGCTTCTCCGAGTCGCTCACGAGCGCGAACCCGTTCCGCTCGTAGAAGCGGATCGCCCACTCGGCGGCCGCCCACGTCCCGACGAGCATCGGCCGGCCGGCGAGCCCGCGCAGGTGACGAAGCAGCGCCGTACCGACGCCCGTTCCCTGGCGCGCAGGGAGCACGTACGCGTGCCGGATCAGGTCCACGTCGCCGACGGCCTGGATGCCCATGACGCCGGCGAGCGTGCCGTCGGCCTCGTAGCCCCAGAAGGCGACTCCTGCGCCGATCTCCGCGGTCAGCTCGTCGCGGCTCATGTACGGGTCGTGCCAGCGGTCGGGGGGAATGACACCGCGGTAGGCCTCGGCGGCCGCGTTCACGATGGCCAGGATGGCGTCGCGTTCGTCAGGCCGACAGGATCGGATGAGGCCCATCGCGTGGCGGACCATACCGGCCACCCGGCGGCCGCCACGAGACGCCGGGCGCGGCCTTGGTGTCGAGTCCCACTTCGCCGCCGCGGCCGCGAATGTCCTCCGTGCGATCCGGGTAGAAAGGGCGTAGAGTCCCGACGGGAAGGGAGGCGGCAATGGACATCGGAAAGCCGCTTCGGATCTACACGATCGAGCCGGTGGAGGATCCGGTGCCGCGCCCGGAGCGCGCGCCGCGGGAGGAGCCGGCGCCGGCGCCCGCACCGCGGAAGGAGCCCGACCCGAGTCCGGCGCCGTGAGTGCGGCCGCGGTCTCCCCCGACTATGTCTCGCCGGTCCACGGCTGGCGCCTGTGGTCGGTCGTCACGGCGGGCGGCCGTTCGCGGCTCCAGAGCCTGGTATGCCCGAGCATCTGGTGGCCCGGCCGCGAGCTGGTCGCGACGTGCGAGGCCAGCCCCCGGGACAGCCTCAGGCCGTGGCGGCGCCGGCTTCCCGGGCACGTGGCGCCCGAGCCCCGCTGCACCTGCGGCGTCCACGCGATGGAGCGCGTGCGCCACCTCGGCACCTACGTGCCACCGGCCGCGAGCCGTCTCGTCGTCCAGCGCGCCGTCGGGCGGGTTGCGCTCTGGGGCGACGTGGTCGAGGGCAGCCGCGGCTGGCGCGCCGCCCGTGGCTACCCCGCGGAGCTGTGGCTCCCCCAGGCGGACCTCCGCCGCCAGACGATCCCCGAGCTCGAGCGGATCGCGCTCGAGCTGGCCGACTACGGCGTCCCCGTCCACCTGTGCGACGGGATGTCCGCGCGTGATGTCATCGCCGAGCTGGCCGGGGGCTCGCCCCGGCTCGCGGCGTATCGTCCCTGACCCATCAACACCGCGAGGAGGAATCGTGTTTGCACGCGTCGCCACGTTCCAGAGCGATCCAGGCCGCCTCGATGACACGATCGAGATGGTGCGCCGGGAGGTCCGCGGAGAGACGCCCGACGGGCTGAAGGGCGCCAAGATGCTCATGCTGATCGACCGCGCCTCCGGGAAGAGCATGGGGATCACGCTGTTCGACAGCGAGGAGGCGATGCGCCGCGGCGACCAGGCGCTGAACGCGATGGACCCCGGCTCGACCGAGACCCGGACGACGGTGGAGTTCTACGAGGTGCCGGTCGAGACGGTCAGGAGTTGACCGACCACCGTGCACGAAAAGGGGCTGGCCCCGTCCGGCGCGTGCGACAATCTGTCGAGTGAGCCGTTCGCGACAGCCGGGCAACGTCGGTGGGGTCACGCCGTGGGGCGGCGTGCCGCGCGGGTGGCGGGAATGGCTGCGCTGGATCGTCCGGTTCTTCCTGTTCCCCGGCCGACGCCCGTAAGTCGGGGTCATGATACGGCGGTGGCGTGCCTGCCCTCGCATCCCGGAGCCTCGGTCCGCGAGATCGTCGAGGCCGTGCGGGCGCTCCCGTACGGGCGGACGTCCGACCGCTCGGTGGCCGGGATGCTGCGCGAGGGCCGGGGCACCTGCTCCGCGAAGCACCTCTACCTCCGCGACGTCCTGGAAGAGCGGTTCCCGGAGGCCCGGCCCCGGATCGTGCACCGCGTGTACCGGATCGACCGGGACGGCGCGCGGGCGCGCTTCGGCCCCGAGGCGGCGCGCGCCGTCCCGGAGGGCGGTCTCGTCGACGTGCACCGCTACCTGACGGCGGTCGTGGACGGGCGCCGGATCGCGATCGACGCGACGTTCCCCGGCGAGCCGTGGGACGGCCGCTCGCCGATGCCGCTCGCGTGCGGCGACGGCGAGGACCACCCGGCGGGGGCCGATCCCGATGCCGAGAAGCGGCGGCTCGAGGCCGCGCATTGCGACCCGGCCGCGCGCGAGCCGTTCATCGCGGCGCTCGGCGGCGACGGGTAGCGGCCGGGCTCAGAACCGGAGGTCGGCGCCGATGCGGAGCACGTGCACCTCGACGTCCGGGACGAGGTGTGCCGCGCGGGTGGCGAACTGCTCCTCGGGAGCGTCCACCGGGCCGCGCCCGTAGATTGGCCTGTACGTGCCCCAGTGGATGGGGACGGCGATCCGTGGCCGCAGCATCCGCAGCGCGGTGGCGGCCCGCTCCGGGTCGAGGTGGCCGGGCGGCAGCCGCGACCCCCAGCCGGCGACCGGGAGCAGGGCGACGTGCAGGTGGTCGGCGAGCCCGGCCATCCCCGCGAACAGGTCGGTGTCGCCGGCGAAGTACACCCGGCGTCGCTCGCCGAGCAGGTAGCCGAGCGACGGCGCCTTGGCGCCGAGCGGCCCCCGCGCGGCCGAGTGCGCCGCGTGGGTGGCGCGGACGGCCAGACCGTTCACGTCGGCCCGGTCGCCCTCCCCGACCTCGACGACGTCGGTGAACCCGCGCCGCGCGAGCAGCCGACCTGCGCCGCGGGGCACCACCACCCGCGTGTCACGCCCGAGCGCCTCGAGGGACGGCAGGTCGAGGTGGTCCCAGTGCACGTGGGAGATCAGGATCCGGTCGACCGGCGCGATCCGCTCCGGTTCGACCGCCTCCGCCCGGCGCAGGTGGCCGACGCGGCGGCGCAGCACCGGATCGGTGAGGACGCGGGCGCCGTCGAGCTCCACGAGCACGGTGCTGTGGCCGAACCAGGCCAGGCGGGCGGCCTCGGGCACGGCCTCAGGCCCGGCCGGCTGCGGGCACGGCGTCCGTCCCGGCGGCCTCGCCGGCGGTCTGCCCGTCCCCCTGGAGCATCCGCCGCCACCCCACGAGGATGTCGTGGACGTGCTCCGCCCCCACGATCTCGCCCTCCGGAAGCGGGAGCCCGGCCGGCGCGAGCACGAACGCCCGCGTCTGCGGCCCGCCCATGCCGCCGTGGAAGGAGATCAGCTCCTCGAACGCGCAGCCCTGCTCGAGCTGGGCGTCGTAGAAGCTGTTGACCATCAGGTCGGCGACGTGGGCGAACCCGTCGGTGCGTTTCAGGTGCCGGGCGGCGTTGGGGGCGAACGGGGCGAGCGGGTCGTCCCCCTCGACGACCCCGTCCGCCACGTAATGCGCGCCGCTCGCGCCGAGCGCGACGGGACCGCGCTCCGACCGCGCCAGCACGAATCCCACGTGCGGGTGGCCGCGGAGTGTCTCCACGAGCCGCGGGTAGCGCTCCTCGATCTCCTCGAGCGTGAGCCGGCGCCGCTCGCCCATCAGGTAGATGAGGCCGAGATTGCCCGACCCGAGCACGACGACGTGGCTCTCGTTCACCTGCGCCTCCGGCTCACCGTCGTCGTCCTGCGCCGGCCGGCCCGTCGCCTCGCGCACTGCCTGCGACATCGCGCTGTCGTGCTCGTCACCGGCCGCGAGCGGCGCCACGGCGGCGCGCTCGATCGTCCGGTCGACGAGGTCGGCCAGGCTGTAGCCGTTGCGCTGCAGGAACGTCGCTCCCTGCGTCTGGCCGTGGTCGGAGAGCACCACGATCTCGTATGGCCGCGGCGCGTACCGGCGGGCGCGCTCGATCCGCCCGAACTCCTCGTCGAGCTTGCGCAGCGCCTCCAGCGTGTCGGTCCGTTCGAGGCCGGAGTGGTGGGCGACCTCGTCGTAGCTCGAGAACGTCGCGTAGATGGCGGGCCGGCCGCGCATCATGTCGGACAGGACGCCGAACACGATCAGGTCGCGCACGACGACGCAGATCCCGGCCCGCAGGAACGGGTACTTGCCACCCCGGTGCCCGCGCGGCTGCACGTCGCGGCGGATCGCGCGCAGGGCGGCCGACACCTCGAGGGCGATCTCCCAGAAGAACAGCACGAGAACGCGGGTGACGTTCGAGCCGTTGGCGAAGAACGCCCGGTAGCCCGGGTTGGCCTCCTTCTCGGCGTCCATCCGGCTGACGGTGAGAATGACCTCCTCCGCCTCGCCGGACAGCAGGTTCCCGCGGCTGCCGCCGCCGTCGACGAGCAGGCCGCGCCCCCTGGCGTGGCGGCGCTCGATCTCCGCGCAGTCGCCGGGGGCCGAGCAGGTCATCACCCTGCCCGTCTCCTTCTCGACCCAGCGGAACGCGGGGATGTCGTCGTTCGATCCGAGCAGGATCCCGGCCTGGCTGGCCCCGGTCTGGGACGAGAAGTCGGTCTCCCACTCGAGCAGCGTGTGAGTGCCGTCGCCGAGCCAGCGGGCCAGGTTCGGCGCATGGCCGTCGCGCATCGCCCGTTTCAGCACCGGATGAGCGAGGCCGTCGACCTCGAGGAACACGATCCCCGGCACGTCGGTCTGCTCGACGTGGCCCTGCCGCCGGGCCACGCGCCGCACCGTCCGCAGGAGGAGGACATCGTCGTTCATCCCGGTGAGGACGCCGATCACGACGCCCGCCGCCGAGGCCAGCAGGGCGACGACGAACGCCTGGCCGTACGAGGAGAGCTGGATCGCGCGATCGTCGATCGAGGCGGCCGCCCGGATCATGAACGCGTCCAGGAACAGGATCAGGATGAAGTCGAGCGCGAGCGTGAACGGCAGGCGCAACGCCGCGACGATCGGCGGCAGGACCGCGTTCAGCGCCGCCACGATGGCGGCGGTCGCGAGCGCCCCGGCCGCAGACGGGATCGAGACCCCGGGGACCACCAACGCCGCGACCAGGAGCGACGCCGCCGAGACCAGCCACGCGGCGAGGAGCGAGAAAGGCGTCAGGCGCGGGCGATCCGGCTCCCAGCGCAGCGCAGCGCCATAGGCAGACTCGGTTCCCCGGGCGGTCCTGGACGGGCCGTCGGCCATCAGGGCTCGAACGCTCGCGCCCACCGGCGCTCGGCGCATCGTCCGGATGGCATGAGGGTCGCGGGCCGCGCCGGCCCTACGCTCGGGCCACCGACCGCGGGAGGATCACGATGAACACACAGGCCGGCACCGGCGTGACGCAGGTCCGGGTCACGGGGCGAATGTCAGGCTGGGTGCGCCTCGCGGCGATCCTGCTCATCTTCGCAGGCGCCATGAACATCATCCACGGATTCACACTGCTCGAGCACGATTCCTACGTGGCCGACAAGCTCTACAGCAACTTCACCTTCTGGGGTTGGGTGTTCCTGATCGGCGGCATCGTCCAGATCGTGTCCGGGGCGGCCGTGCTCGGGAGGCGGCTGATCGGCTATCAGGCCGGCGTCATACTTGCAGTGACTGCAATCGTTCTGTGGTTTCTCATGATCTTCTCCGCGCCGTTCGGCGCGATGATCGGCATCATCGTGAACCTGTGCATCCTCTACGGGCTCACCGTTGGCGCGCAGGACGACTGGTCGTAGCTACATGGGTTGACACCTATGTCTTGAGGCCGGCGAGATAGACGAGCACGGCCTGGACGCGCCGGTTCGACTCGGCGGACTCCGCCAGCTCGAGCCGGGCGAAGATCGCGTTGATGTGCCGCTCGACCGCGCGGGTCGTGATGTAGAGCGATCGGGCGATCGCCGCGTTGCTGCGTCCCTGGGCGATCATCCCCAGGATCTCGCGCTCGCGCGGCGTCAGCTTGTCGACCCGCGGGTCCGGGCCTCCGGCGCTGCCGCCCACGAGCCGCTCGACGATGTGGGGGTCCACCACCGAGCCGCCCGCCGCGACCTCGTGCAGGGCCCGCGAGAGCTCGCCTTCGTCCTTCAGCCGCTCCTTCAGCAGGTAGGCACGCCGGTCCGAGCCGTCCTCGAAGAGCGACACGGCGTACAGCGGCTCGGCGTGCTGGCTGAGCACCACGACGCCGATCTCCGGGTGCGATTGGCGCAGCTCGCTGGCGAGCCGGATCCCCTCGTCGGTGTTCGTCGGGGGCATGCGGATGTCGGTCAGGACGACGTCCGGCCGGACGTCCTCGATGGCCGCGCGCAGCCCGTCGAGGTCGCTGCAGGTGGCGACCACGTCGACGTCCTCGACATCCTCGAGGGCGCGCATGATGCCCTCGCGGGCCAGGTAGCTGTCCTCGCCGAGCACGATGCGGAGCGCGGTCACGCTGCACGTCCCGGCACCCGGCATGCATATGCATCAGGGGCGCACGGCCGTGCGGTGCACACGTACCCGCATTGGTGGGCGCCTTCCCCGAACACCCCGACAGCCGTCGTCTCTCGGCCCCCCTGACTCGAGCGACGGTCGTCAACGCGACCGCCGATCATTGTGAAACCTATCGTGCGCTGGCTCCGGTTTCCACCTAACGATATCGGGCCGTACCCGGCGTG
>JBKPMQ010000188.1:0-22385 GCA_046732235.1 Actinomycetota bacterium | reverse complement strand
GTCGAGGAGGCCCCGCCCGTGTCGGTCACGGTGACGGTGACCGTGAAGGACCCCGGCTGGGTGTAGCTGTGCGTCGCGGTCGCGCCGGGCTGCGGCCCGGCCGCGGAGGAGCCATCGCCGAAGTCGAAGCTGTATGAGGCGATCGGGGTCGCGTCGCCGTCGGTCGACGCCGAGGCATCGGCCGTCACGACGAGCGGCGCGACCCCCGAGGAGGGCCGGACGGTCAGCGCCGCGGACGGTGGCTGGTCCGGCGTCACGCCCTGGAACTCGTACGCGCCGCGGTCGTAGTACGTGCTGGGCCCCGCTCCCGTATTGGCGGTCCCCGGATCGTCGGCGCGCGGGTTCCCGTCGACATCCGTGTCCGGCTCGCCGGGGGCGCCCGAGTTGGCCGAGTCGATCGCCGGTGACCCCGCCGTCAGGTGGAAGTCGCCGGCCCCCGGAGCGCGCCAGCGCGGATCCGCATCGATCCCGTGTGCCTCCTGGCGGGTCGCGGCCTGGAATGCGCTGAGCGACGAGTAGCTCACCGAGTTCCAGATCAGAAGCGTGTCCGGCGTCGTCAGATCGACCAGGTCGTAGTCCATCGTCGTCCCGGCCGTCGACCCTTGCTCGACGCGGATGTCGCTATGGGTACGAGGACTGCCGATGCCGTTGTCGACGCTGACGTTGTTCGCGATGGTCGCGCCCGTGGAGCCGCCTTCGACGTTGATCCCCGCGGTGACGTTTCCGTACACGGTGTTCCCGACGATCACCTCTCCCGTCGCCGTGAGGTTATCGATCCCGTGGTCGCCGTTGTCGTACGAGACGTTGTCGTAGATGAGGGTGTTGTTTGCCCCCGGGTAGCACTCGATCCCGGAATCCTGGTTGTCGTGGGTGATGTTGCGGTCGACCACGTTGCCCGGAGACTGATAGATGCGGATTCCGGCCGTCGCCCGTTCGTACACACGCGAGTTGGCGTACGTGAGGTTCCCGCGCACCTCGACCCCCGTGGAACCACCGACGACCATGATGCCGTAGTCGCTGTTGTGGTCCGAGTCGTTGCCTGACACGAGCGAGCTGCTCACGCCGCTCAGCCGGATGCCCGCGGCGATCAGGCCCTGGACCGGCTGCCCGGAGAAGGTCACGTGGTTGTTGGAGATCGTGACGTGCGAGCCGCCGGTCACGTTGATCCCGTACGACGTCGTCCGGGTGACCTGGAATCCGTTCACGGTGATCCAGCTCGCGTTCGTGAGCGCGAATCCATCCGCCTTGCCGGTCAGGGTCACGGCCGCGCCCGGAGCGGCGTTGAACGTGATCGGCGCACCCGGGGTTCCCGATGCCGAGAGCTTCACGTTCTCGGTATAGGTCCCCCCGGCGACCTGCACCGTCTCACCTGCCCCGGCATGTGGAACGGCGGCGCTGATCGTGCAGAACGGCTGCGCGGCCGTTCCGGCCCCGGAGTCGGAGCAGGATGCATTCGAGCCGTCCACGTACAGGGTCGACCCCTCGGCGAGGGCGGGCGTCGACGTCGCCCCCAGGAGCGTCACGAGCCCGATTCCCCACACCGCGACGCGGCGCCTGAACGAGCGCGCGGAGGCGTCGGAGCCGCGGCCGTGGCGTGCACGGAAACCCCTTTCCATACGCCCGACGCCCAGCCGAATCACCAATCGATTCCCCTTGCCTGACCGGGGCATGCGCCCACGCTCGGGTCCCGTCTGCCAATTGTCAGGGTAGAGCGCCGATGCCCCCGGACGCAACCGACCAACTGGACAGGTTCTCACATTCTCATGCCTCCCCAAAGGTCTAGGGTCCAGCAACCCGCCCCGAATCGGCTTGACGGAGCAAACCGAGTATGAGACGGTATTCGGTGCGCCCGCGAGGCACGTCGCGGTCGGACTGCACGACCTCCGTGCAGGTCCCGGTGGGGAGCGCTCCATACAGCAGGTTGACATGTTCGTAACCGGCTGGATAATATTTCCACCCTTTTATCGCCGGAGCAGGTCCCGGCCCCCTAAACCATCGGGGGAGGCCCATGGCAGGAATTCGCATACGCAAGGAACCGGAACGGCGCACACATTTTCAGGCGTCGGCGGTCGTGATCGACGCATACCCGCTGTGGCTCGAGGCGGTCGAGGCGGTTCTCCGCGGACTTGGCCTGACCACCCTCGGCAAGGCGACCTCGCCGTCCGAGGGTCTCAGGCTCATCGCGGAGCACCGCCCCGAGATCGTCGTCACCGACATCGACTTCGGACCTGACCGCATCGGCGGCACGCCGTATCTGCGAGACGTGATCGACACGCGCTCCGACATGAAGGTGATCGTGCTCTCGACGCATGTTGAGGAGTCCGTGGTGAACGACGTCATCAACTCCGGCGCGACGGCGTACGCCACGAAGCACGTGCTCCCCGAGGACCTCGCCTCCGCGATCCGGCAGATCTTCGAGCACTCGATCTTCTTTGCCCCGACTTCCGCCGTCTCGCCCGGCGTGCACCACCTCACCCCGAATGGCGACGGGCACGAGGGGATGACGACCGAGCCGTCGAGGAGCGAGGAACCCGAGGCCCTTGGAGCGCACCTCACCCGCCGCGAGCGGGAGATCCTCACGCACGTCTCCGAAGGTATGGCGAACGCCCAGATCGCGCGCCAGCTCTGGGTCAGCGAGCAGACCGTGAAGTTCCACCTGTCGAACATCTACCGAAAGCTCAACGTGACGAACCGGACGCAGGCGAGTCGCTGGGCTCGTCTCGGCAGAGTCGACGACGAGCGCGCCCAGCGCGCCGTCAACTCCTAGCGTCTCGCCACGGTCGTGCCACCGCCGCCTTCTCTACGTCGTATCCCGCCCCAGGCGGCGGAAGAGCTCGAGGTGCAACCGTCCGTACGCCGGGTCGTCGGTACGGGCGGCGACGTCGGCGAGGCCGGCGAGCGCAGCCTCGCGCCACACGGCCGGGGACGCCCCGAGTCGCCGTAACCCATCTCGGAGAAAGGCCCGGAAGAGCTCGGGGAACCACCCGGTGCCGTTCAGTGCGAACTCGACGCCGGCGCCCCAGGGGCGTGAGCGCTTCCGGTCGAACACGCGCAGCCGCCGGGCCACGCTCGTGCCGTGGTCGAGGTAGAGCGCGTACATGATCGCGAACCGGGCCAGGTCACGCACCGGTTCGCCGCACAGACACGCCGCCTCCCAGTCGACAACGCCGGTAACCCGTCCCCGCTCCACCAGCACGTTCCCGAACCACAGGTCTCCATGCACGACTGTTCGCGGTGCGAACTCCGTCCGGAGCCCGGCGTGGATGGCCGCCAGGCTGGCAAGGTCATCCGGCAGGCGCTCGTCGTCGTGGAACCGCGCCCGGAGGCCCGAGGTCACGCCGGCATCCATGTCGATCGCGGCCGACCCGGCGGCCGTGGCGGAGTGGAACGACGCGAGCCACTCCGAGACCGCGCGGAGGTGCGTCTCCGTCCGCGTTCGCAGCGAGCCGCCGCCGCGCATGTACTCGCTTGTCATCGGCGTGCCCCGAACCGCCGTCATGACGACGGCCCGAAGGCTCTCGAACTCGACCGTGCGCACGACGCGCGGGACCGTTTCGAGGGCGACGTCCGGGTACCGCGCATGCAGCTCGAGGAGCGCGGCCGTCTCGGACTCGACCGCCGCCGCGGCGAGCGGCGTCGTCGGCACCTTCACCGCCATCACCGGCAGCCCGGTGTGATCCGACACGAGCAGCAGCGTCACCTTGGCGTTCGGATCCTTGGACGGGCCGACCACCACAGCGCGATGGCCGGGAGTGCCGCGCAGGAGCTCCATCACCGAGGCCGCCGGGGCATCCCCCGCGGGCACCCTTGGTGCATCCACGGACAGCAGCTCCGTCACCGCCGTGTCCCCACGACCAGGCGCGGCGCGACCACCCTCATGATCGAGCCCGGGTTCGCGAGCTTCGACACGGCCGAGAGGCACAGCCGGAGCGGCACCGTCCAGATCGTCCCGGGCGGCGGCACGAGGATCGAGCGCACGAAGTACGCGGTCGCGGACGGCGCGTCTTCGACGAGGTACGCGGGTGCCCCCGGGGTCGGCAGGGCGAGGTACTCGCGGTCGATCTCGATCCCGGCGGCGGACGCGAACCGCCGGCAGCGACGCCGGGCGAAGGGGGGCGGCGAGCAGAGGATGACGGGGCGGCCCGCGGCGAGCGCTGCGATCTCGCGGATCAGCGCGTCGCCTTCCCTGCGAAGCGGCGCGACCTCGGCCACGAACGCATCGGCCGGCGCGACCATGCGCCTGTTCTGCCGCCACCGCTCGACCGTCCGCACGCCGCCCCTCACGTCAGCCCGGCGAAGGGCCGGAGGCGAGCGACCGGCCGTGCGATGCCGCTGTCGCGAAGCAGCTCGACGACGGCGTCGATGCCCGCGTCGTCGAGATGCGGCACGCGCTCCGGCGACTCCCTGCGGTACGTGAACCGGAGCGTGCTCCGGCCGGCCCCGGAGTCCGTCGAGATGCCGTGGCGGGCAAACTGCCCGACAACCGAGCCGGCCCCATGGCACACGCTGTTCAGCGCCCGCTCGGGATGTTCACCCGGGACGCACACGTACGACGACGTCCGGCCCGTCCCCGGTAGAAGCAGCGGCTGGCCCGTCCTCCCGAACACCGGGTGATCCGAGAGCTCGGACGCCGGAAAGATCCGGCAGGCGTTGTGCCGATGCACGATCGCCGGCTCGCCGTCCACGTGCTCCTCGTAGATCGAATTGTGCGAGGTGTCGACGACGAGTCGACTGTCGCCGGCCCCAAAGCAGCCGCGAAGAAGCGGGCGCAGGCTCGCGTACGTAGACAGCCTGAACGCGAAGCCGTAGTTCATGGCCATCCCGTTCGCGAGGGTGAGCTGCTCGCCCTCCGCCGTGCTGCGGTCGACCGGCGGAGCCGCATCCGAGAAGAACAGGGCGCGCCTGCGCCGGAGCTCTGCGACCGACCGCGCGCGGCCGAAGTGGTAGAGCGGCTTCTGGACCGCCATCTGCATCCGAACCGCCCGCGGGTATCGCTTTCGCCGCCCGAACAGGAGGCCGAGCTCCCCGGGGAGCGAGCCGCCCCCTCCATGGTACTGGACGGTGACCTGCCCGAGGGCGAGCCCGAGCGCCGACGCCGCGTCCGCGTCGAACACCTCGGCCACCTCCTGCAGCTCGACGAAGTGGTTGCTCGGGCCGATCGTGCCGAACCGGATCCGGGAGAGCTGCCGCACCGACCACGGAAGCTCTCTGCGCACGCGATCCGCGCCACCGAGGTGGCCGAGCTCCACCCGCCCCCCGAGCTCGACCCGATTCACGTCCTCCGGATCCACCCCGAATCGCTCGGCCGCGAAGGCCGCGCCCTCTGCGGCACAGCGAACGACGTCCGCGGTCGTGAGGTCGCGGCGGTAGGTCGGCGGATACGGGTAGCGCTCGCGGAAGCGGCGGTAGAACTCCCCGACGGCGGCGTCCCCCGGTCGGTCGATGCCGGTTGCGACGAGGGCCATGCCGCAGTTGAGCGACGCGCTCGTGTAGATCGGCTGGATCGTCGACCTCGTTGCAACGGCGATGCTGGAAGGCATCTCCTTGTCGCCCTTGTGATGGAAGTCGGGCAGGGCGACGGCCGGCGCCGCCAGGTCCGCGCCCCGCACGCCTGCCTGGAGCACGCGCAGGGCCGCCGGGTCCGCCGGCAGGGCCGCGCTCTCGATCACGCGGACGCGGGGTGCCGCCTCCGGCGCGGCACGGGTCGAGTCCCGCGTCACGACACCCACGTGTCGGCCTCCATTGCGGCGAGGAGATCGTCGAGTCGCGCTCCCGGCTCCCTCCCGAGGGCGACCGTCCAGCAGGGCAGCCGCGTGGTCAGACGCGAGGCCGTGTCAACCACCGGCGGATGCGGCGGGCCCTGGCCGGTACCCGCCGCGAGCACCGCCGCGAACGCCCAGTACCGCCGCAGCTCGCCGGCCATGTAGGTGGTGGCGACCAGCGCCCGGGCAGCCGTCTCGGGAGCACAGGGCAGGAGCACCGGCCGCTCGCCGTGACCGCGCTCCAGCGTCACGACGCAGGATGGCGCCAGCGCCGCAGCCCGGCCGGAGATCGCAACCTCGCGCCGCCCATGCGGCATCCGTCGCCCCCCGGCCCCGAGCACCCGTGCGGGCTCGAGCAGGCCCCACACCGTCTCCCCGTCGCTCACGCCAAGGTTGTCGCTCGTGGTCCGGTGGCCGCGCTCGACCTCCGCGAGCAGGAGCGTCGACCTGCCGACGCCGCTCGCCGCGCAGAGAAGCGGGGTCGTCTGCGCGCCCTCCACGGCGGAGGCGTGGAGCGGCACGCGTCCCTGCGTCCCCGCCCACCAGAGCGCCGGGTACTGGATCAGCGCCGCCCGGGCGAGGAGGTGGAAACGCGACCGCAGCGCGATCGAGGCGATGCGACTCCTGCGGCAGGGCCGCCACCGGTACGTGAAGGTCGCCCGGCCTTCCGCGGCCTCAACGCGGAGATCGAAGCCGGTCGTGCACACGTCTTCGATGACCACCTCGCCGCGACGCTCCCACACTCCCCGGCTCATGTACCGCCATCCGCGTTCGGCGAACGGACCACGGTCGCTCTCGACCCGCACGCGGAGCGGCCCCGGCATCCGAGCGGGCGGACCGAGCTCGCCGGCGGTGCCTTCCAGGATGAGGTCGCTGACCCACCGCAGGTCGCAATGGATGTCCACCTGGACGCCGGCGCTTTCGAAGGACGCCCGCATCACGCCGTCCCGAGAACGTGCGGGCGCCGGCGCCGGCCCGCGAGCTCGAGCGCCAGGTCGTACGCCGCGACGAGGTCGCGCGCGTGGACCTCCGGCCGGAAGCCGGCCCCGATGTGCGACCGCGCGGCGGCCGCCATCTCCGCCGCAGCGGCGGGATGGTCGAGCATGAACGCCAGCGCGTGCGCCATCGTGGCGGGATCTCCGGGCCGGGCCAGCAGCCCGGTCCTCCCGGAGATGACGATCTCCGGCACGGAGTTCACCGCGGTCGCGATGACGGGAATGCCGCACGTCATCGCCTCGACGAGCGCGCACGGCAGCCCCTCGTACAGGCTCGAGAGCGCGAAAACGTCGAACGCCGGCAGAAGCGCGGGCACGTCGGAGCGCTCGCCGAGGAGCAGGAACCGCCCCTCGAGCCCGGCGCGGCGGATCTCCCGCTCGGTACGCGAACGGAGCTCGCCGTCTCCGATCCACACGACCGAGACGTCCGGTCGTCCCAGGCGGGCGAGCGCGCGGACCATGTCGAGCGGCGCCTTCTGCTGACTGAGACGGGCGGCCGTGCCGACGACGGTGGCGTGCTCGGGAAGCCCGAGGAGCATCCGGGCATGGCGGCGGGTCTCGGGCGTCGCCGCCGCGATGCCGTCGTCCACCGGGCTCGCGATCGCGCGGATCGTCCCCGGTGCAGCCAGACGGAGGCGCACCGCCTCCGCCGCGATCATCGTCCCGTCGGCGAGGAAGTAGTCGGTGATCCGCGACAGGCCCCGTTCGGCTGTGAGCAGCGAGCGGCGGACGACCGCCGGTTGGAACTGGTGGAAGGGAAACCCGTGGAACGAGTGCACGATCGCCCGTACGCCCGCCCGCCGTGCCGCCAGGCGGCCGATGGCTCCCGCCTTGGCGCTGTGGGTGTGGACCACGTCGAAGCGGCCCGCGCGCAGGTGATCGAGGAGCTCCCGGATGCCCTTGGTGTCCGTCGACGGGTAGAGCCCGCGCCCGCGGGCCATGTGCCGGAGTCGGATCACCTCGAGCCCGGCGGCCTCCGCCGGAGCGATGAGGGAGCTCTCGGCCGCGGTGAGGATGGTCGTCCGGTACTCCCTGGGATCGAGCGCGGCGGCGCCGCGCAGGGTGATGCCTCCGGCGCCGGCCGTCAGCTTGGTGACGATCTGGGCGACCCGCAGCGGTCTCGTCGGGGACGCGACGGTGCGCGTCGCCGCGGCCTGCCCGTTCGCGGCTTCCGGGTCGAGGTCGATCACCATCCCGGCGAGAGGAGCACCCATGCCCGTCACGAGGGCTCGGTCATCCACCGGCTGCCCGACCCGTACGTGATCAGCCCGAGGACCGGCACCGGCATCACGCTCAGCAGGTGCTTGACCTCGAGGATCCGTGAACGGCGAAGGGATCGAGGAGCGACCAGGACGACCCCGCTCGGGCTGCCGTTTCGGCTCGCCGGGTAGTCGATCCCGAACGTCTGCACGCGCAGCGGGAGCGGCGAGGATTCCGGCGGACGGTACCTCTCCCGCCGCAGCGAACGGTACGGCTGGGCGGCGGTCGCCGCCGGCTCCGAAGCCGCCGCCGGCTGGGAGACTCCGTTGACGGCCGCTTCCAGATTCGCCGCGGCCGCGCTCAGGCCGGGATCCGGGACGGCGGCGAGCAGGTTCACGCTCATCACCCCCGCCCTCTCCGCCGCCAGCCGCAGCACGAGCGTGATCGGCTCGGCGGCAAGCGCCGAACCGTCCTCGCCGGCGTTCTTCGGGATGGTGCCGAGGTACGCCGTCCCGAACTCGCGCGCGAGCATGTCGGCGCCGTGAAGCGTCGGCTTGAACGTCTCGAGCAGCCCGGCTGCTCCGACGCCGAGGATGAGCCCGAGCAGCACTCCCAGCATGATGTCGGGCACCTTCCGGCTGGGGTCGGGATCGGTCGGGAGCGCTGCCTTGCTGATGATGGAGGCCTGTGGACGGAGGGCGTCCGTCGAGAGCAGGCCGAGGCGCTCGGACACGAGGACACCGCGCTGCTCGGCGTCGAAGTCCCGCAGCCGGGACTCCGAGTCGATCAGCGACCGGAGTCTGGCCGCGGCCGTCCCCGTCCGGCCTGCGGCGAGCTGCCGGTTGAACCGATCGACGGCCGCATCTGCTTCGGCGATCCGTTTGTTGAGGTCCCTGATCCGGCCGTCGAGGTCGGCCGAGATCTGGTTGATCCGGCGGGTGTTGACCGTGCTGCGCGTCTCGATGACCTGCTCCGCGAGGGCATTGGCGAGGGCCCGCGCATACCCCCGCTTGCTGTCGGTCACGGAGAGCTGGAGCACTCCGGACGTCCCCAGCGGGCTGACCGACACGTGCTTCGCCACGTCGGTCGCGTCCCGGCCGACGATGTGTGCATGCGACAGCGCCGCGGCAACCTCCACGGGGCTCGTGGCGATCGCCTTCGCGGTGTCGCCGATGACGGTCGATCCCGTGCTGGAGTCCGGATCCTGGGTGTCCAGCACGAGCCGGGTCGACGCCGTGTACGACGGCTTGTCCCCGAGATGGAGAAGCGCGGCGGCGGAGGTGCACACCACCACGGCGAGGGCGATGATCCACCAGTGCTGCCGGAAGATGCGGTGAACGGCGTCGTTCAGTTCCATGGGTCGGTGACACTCCTCCTGCTCGTGCCGCGATGCTCGCATCGGGTCGCGTCGCGGCGGCCGGCCTGCCCGTACCTCATCGGACCGCCTCCGCCACGGCGTCGACGACGGCGAGCACGGCTGCGTCGTCCATGTGGGGATAGAGCGGCAACGTCAGGAGCCGCTCGCTCACGGCGTCCGTCCGGGGAAGGGGCCGGCCGCGCCCGCGTGCCTGGTACCAGGAGAAGCGGTGCGTGGGTGGGTAGTGCACGCTGCTCTGGATACCGGACGCGGCGAGCGCGGCACGGACCTCGGGCCGGCGTGTGCCCGGCGGGAGCAGGATGACGGCGAGGTGATGGGCAGGGACCGTGCCCTTCCGCGGGGCGAACGGCATCCGGATGCCCCTGAACCCGTGGAGCGCCTCCCGGTATGCGGCGACGATCCGGCCGCGAGCAGCGTTGGCATCTCGGAGCCGCGGAAGCTGCGCCAGCCCCATCGCCGCCCGCAGGTCGTCCATCCGGTAGTTGAAGCCCTCCAGAAGCACGTCGTAGGTGTTGGCATGCCCCCGATGCCGCTCCCACGAGAGCGTCGTCATCCCGTGTGACCGAAGGAGGCGCACACGCCGCTCGAGCTCGTCGTCATCCGTGACGACCATGCCGCCCTCGCCCACGGGCAGGTTCTTGTTCGAGAAGAAGCTGAAGCAGCCGATCGCGCCCATCCCGCCGCACGGGCGACCGTTCAAGGCCGCCCCGGGCGCATGCGCGGCGTCCTCGATCACGGCGATGCCGCGGCGGGCGGCGATGTCGAGCAACTCCTCCATGCGACACGGGTGACCGCCGTAGTGCATGACCACGAGCGCCTTTGTCGCCGGGCCGATCGCGGCTTCGACGTCACGCGGATCGGCCGTGAGGTCGTCGTCGCCGCAGATGTCGCAGAACACGGCGGAGGCGCCGACGCGGCCGATCGAGTTCGCCCCCGCGACGAAGCTGAGGGACGGGGTGATGACCTCGTCGCCCGGGCCGCACCCGAGCGCGAGGAGCGCCAGATGGAGAGCGGCCGTGCCGTTGGCGACGGCGACAGCGTGCTTCGTCCGGCACAGGTCGGCGAACGCGCGCTCGAACTCGGCCACCCGCGGGCCGGCGCTCCACCAGCCCGAGCGGATGGCGGCCGCCACGGCCTCCTGGAGCTCCTCGCTGGGATCGACATCCGAGAGCGGCACGACCCATGCGGGCGCAGCGCCGGCGTCGGCACTCCGCTGTGCCACGGCGCCCTGGTGATCCCCGACGACCTGGGTCACCGCACTCCGCCGGCCAGCGTGTACGGCGCCTCGGAGCTCGCCGTCGCGGAGGGGAGCCACGCCTCGACGGCGCGCTCGTAGTCCTCCCTGCGGCCGATGTCGAACCACAGCCCGGTGTACGGGTACACCCCGATTGGCTCTCCCGCCTCCAGCAACGCATGCACCAGCTGCGGGAAATCGAAGTATCCGCCGGCGGGGATGAACTCGAGCGCGCGCGGCTCGAAGACGTAGATGCCCATGCTTACGGTGGAGGTCATCTCCGGCTTCTCCTGGAATCCCAGGACGCGCCCCGACGAGCCGTTCTGACCGACGTGCAGCACACCGTAGTCGATCTTGATCGGACGCTCGTGCGTCGCGATCGTGATCAGGTTCTTCTTCTCACGGTGATGGTTGACGAGCTCGTTGTAGTCGATCGTCGTGAGGATGTCGCCGTTCATCGCGATGAAGGTGCCGTCGAGGCCGGGGACGAGCCGCAACGGAGCGGCCGTGCCGAGCGCCTCCTGCTCGTGCACGTAGCTGATCGCCAATCCGTCAGGAGACCGGTCACCGATCACGGCTTCGATCAGGTGCGCCAGGTATCCGACGCAGAGCGTCACCTTCTCGATACCGCACGACGTGAGCTGACCGAGGACGAGCTCGAGAATCGAACGATCGCCAATCGGCATCAGCGGTTTGGGCAGGACCGATGTGTATGGCGCGAGCCGCGTGCCCTTCCCGCCGGCGAGCACCACCGCCTGTACCGAAGAGCTCTTGTCGCCGGCGGCCGCCGGGCGCCGGCGCCGCCGCTGCTTGCGAATGTCAGAGTTGGAGATCGTCATTCGTCGTTCGCTCACACCGGGGCGCCGACGGCTTGCGGACGTCCCACGCCGAGCATGCGGTGGAGACCCTCCTCGAGCTCGATCTCGGGCGACCATCCGAGCAGGCCCCTTGCGCGGTCGATGTCGGGGCGGCGGACACGCGGGTCGTCGACCGGCAGCGCTTCGTGCACGATCTCGCTGGCGGACCCGGTCACCCGGATCACGGTCTCCGCGAGCTCCAGAACGGTGAACTCCGCAGGGTTTCCGAGGTTGACCGGAAAGTGCTCTCCGCTCGTCGCGAGCAGGTGCAGACCCCGCACCAGATCGTCGACGTAGCAGAAGCTTCGCGTCTGCGAGCCGTCTCCGAAGACGGTGATCGGCTTGTTCCCGAGCGCCTGGCGCACGAACGTCGGAATCGCCCGGCCGTCGTGCGGGCGCATGCGAGGGCCGTACGTGTTGAAGATCCTCGCGATTGCGGTGTCGACGCCCTGCTGGCGATGGTACGCCATCGTCATGGCCTCCGCGTACCGCTTCGCCTCGTCGTAGACGCCTCGCGGCCCGATCGGGTTCACATTTCCCCAGTAGCTCTCCGGCTGGGGGTGGATGTGTGGGTCGCCGTAGACCTCGCTCGTCGAGGTGAGCAGGAACCGTGCGCGCTTGGCCTTGGCGAGGCCGAGCGCGTTGTGGGTGCCGTAGGAGCCGACCTTCAGCGTCTGCAGCGGCAGCCGGGCATAGTCGATCGGGCTCGCCGGGCTTGCGAGGTGGTAGACGAAATCGACGGGCTCGGCGATCTCGATGAAGCGAGTGACGTCATGCTGGACGAAGGCAAAGTTGTCGTGTCCCAGATGGCTGATGTTCTTGAGCGACCCGGTATCGAGGTTGTCGATGCAGATCACGCGGTGGCCGCGCGCGAGGAGGTAATCACAGAGATGGGAGCCGAGGAAGCCCGCCCCGCCGGTGACGACCGCCGTACCCGTCTTCTCATTCATGAAAGCGATCGTAAGATCCAGTTGCGTAGTGGACAACTGGCCGATGGTCTAGTGTGACGGGCATCTAGCCCGCGTCGGCCTGGGGCATCGCCGCTCGGGCCCGCGGCGGCCGCGGCCGCTGCACCATGCGGAAGCAGGCGACCAGCGCGAGCGAGCTCACGAGGTAGGCGGTCGCGGACGCCACGGCGGCGCCCGTCGAGTCGAACGGCGGGATGAGCAGCAGGTCGAGGATGACCGTCACCACGAGCCCGGCCCCCATCGCCCACGAGTTCAGGCCCGGCCGTCCGATGCCGTACAGGAACCCTGTCAGGACTCCTGCCACGCCCTCGAGAACGAGTCCGACGAGGATGATCCGCGCCGGCAGCACGGCGCGGTGGAACGCCGTCCCGTACAGCACGGGAATCAGCCACCCCGCGGCGAACCAGAGGGGGACGACCGCCGCCGCGAGCGATATCCCCGCCCGGGGCAGCAGGCGGCGGGCGTCTTCGGCAGCCCTCGCGCCTCCCTCCCGGGAGTACCGCGGATACAGCACGTACGTGAGGGCCATCCCGGGAACCTTCACCAGCTCGGCGAACTTGGACGCGATCGCATAGACGCCGAGCACCGCCGGCCCGGCCAGGACGCTCAGGAGGATGAAGTCAAGCCGGAGGTTGAGCAGGGTCATGATCCCTCCCACCTGCGCCCGGAGCCCGTATGCGGCGATCCGCCGCGCCAGCGCCGGCGACGGCGCCTGCGCGTCCTGGAAGAAGCCCCGGCGGCGGAGGCGGGCGAGCGCCCAGACGAAGGTGATGACGTCCGCCGCGACAAGCGCCGCGACGAGCGCGGTGTTCCCGGTCACGCCGGCCGCCCAGAGCAGCCCATACGCGGGCAGGAACATGAGCTCCTCGTTCACGATCACGAGGTTCGCCCCGCGCATGTCGCCGCTGCCCTGGGCGCACGACTTGACCGTCGCGACGATCAGCTGGGTGAGCACGGTGGCGCCGGCGCACGCGATCAGCACGGTGCCGACGCCCTCGAAGAGCCGTCCGCCGGCAAGCGGGATGAGCGCCAGCCAGCCCAGCGTCCCGGCGGCGCCGCCGACCACGGTCATCGCCGCGATGGTCGCCGCCAGCCGGCGGTCGTCGCGCGTCGGTCCGGCCAGGAAGTAGGCCACGGCACCGGGCAGCCCGCACGAGATCACGACGCCGGCCAGCCCCGGCAAAACGCGCAGCAGTGCGTAGATCCCGACACCCGCCGCCCCGTCGGCCCGCGCGATCAGCAGGGTGCAGACCCCCACGCTGGCGAGCGCCAGGATCCGTGCGGCGACATTCGCAAGAAGGGTGGAGAACGCCCCGGAGAGGAGGCGGCGAGCCACCCGGAGGACGGCGGTCATCGTCGCTCCCACGCCGCTGCGATCGCCACGATCGCGAGCAGGCCCCACACGTGCCGGACATGCAGGAGCTCGTAGACGGCCATGGTCGTCATCGTCCCGGCCACTCCGGCTGCGAGCGCCTGGGGAGCGCGGATGAGGCCGCCGAGCGGTTCCACCCCCCGGCGCACGAGTGAGCCGGTGCGGATCAGCAGGCCGGAGATGAGGATCAGCAGTCCGACCGCCCCGACGACGCCCCGCTCGAGCAGGGCTGCGAAGTAGTCGTCGTGGGCCTCCTTCGGATAGGGATCCATCGCCGCCTCCATGCGCGGCTTGGTCGAGACGGGCCCTTCACCGAGCGGGCCGCCCTCACCGTAGAGCTTCATGCTCTCGCTCAGGACCTTGCTGCGCTCGGTGACGCTGGCCTGCCCGCGTCCGATGCCGTCACGGAGGACCGCGTAGCCACTCGTGTAGGCCCGTCGCTGGATGGAGTGCAGGCTGATGGTCGACAGGCACACGGCCGCGGTGACCCCGAGGCAGGCGGTCGCCGCGAACGCCGGGATCAGGCCTGACCGCCGGTACGTCCTGAGGATGAGGGTGCCGGAGAGGCCGACCGCGAGCGACACGAGGCCGCTGTTCGACCCGGTGGTCGCCATCGCCGCGATCATCACCACCGAGACCAGCACCCGGAGCGAGCCACGCCGTGGCCGGCCGGTGGCCCAGATGATCGCAAGGGAGATGAAGAAGTAGTTCGCGCACACGTTGGGGTCGCCGAACGTGAGCGCCGTGCGGCTGCCCTCCGTCGGAACCTGCCCGGTCAGCGCCGGAACGCCGGCGGCCAGCCCGGCGAAGAGCACGCAGGCCCATGCGATGGAGCTGTAGACCCATGTTCTGAGCACCACGCCGGCCCGACTCGGCGTTCGGCACACGTTGACGAGCGTCCAGCACCAGGCCAGCAGCAGGACATCCTGCACCAGGGCGAGCAGGGCGGCGTCGGGAAGCGGGCCCGCGAGGCCGCCGATCGCCCCGCCGGCCATGAGGAGCCCGATCCCGAGGGCATACGGAAACCGGAGCCTCTCCCCGTCGACGGCGGCCGAGAAGAGCCAGGCGGCGACGGCGAGGACGATGAAGAGATCGGCCGGGCCCAGATTCCCCGGGCCTCGGGGAACCGTGACCGGGAGCACCGCGACGGCCGCGGCAGCCAGGATCAGCGGCAGCCTCCGGGCCGGGGGGCGCTCGTCGACCACGGGTGCGGGCGCGTCGGCGGGGGCTTCGGCGGGTCGCAGCGGCGGTGGGGGGAGCGTGAGGTCCGCAGTCGTCACGCTGCCCCCACCCCGCTCCGCCGTGCCCCCACGCCGTCGCCACGTCGGCGGCCGATGCTCATCGGCGCGCGTGTGCCCGCGCGGGAGCCGGCGACCCCACCGGCGCCACCCTCGGCTGCGTCCGGCGGCGCAGCGTCGTGTGGCCGGTGCCGCGATGCACTGCGACGTCTCGTCTCAACACCACCGCGACGGCCGTCCAGAACAGGATGCGGACATCCATCGCCAGGGATCGCCTGCACGCGTACAGGCCGTCGAGCCCCATCTTCTGCGGCAGGATGCGGTCGAGATAATCCCCGACGCGGTCGTCGGGGTCGAGGATGGCGCTCTCGTTCGCGAACGCGAGCTGCGAGAGGCCGGTGATCCCCGGCCGGACGGAGAGGATCGGCGCGAAGTCGTCCGGGCGGGTCGCCACGAAGGACGGATCCTCCGGTCGGGGCCCAACCAGGCTCATCTGCCCCCGCAGCACGTTCCAGAGCTGCGGCAGCTCGTCCAGCTTGGACCGTGCCAGCAGCCGCCCCACCCGCGTGAACCGGCCGTCGTCGGTCGCGGTGAGCCCCGGGCCGCGAGCCCCGTCGTGCATCTTGCGGAACTTCAGCATGTCGAACGGCTGCCCGCCGTGGCCGACGCGGCGGCAACGGAAGAACACGGGCCCCGGGCTGTCGAGCTTGACGGCAACCGCGACCAGGAGCGCGACCGGGAGCGTGACGACGGCCAGGGCTACCGCGAGCGCGACGTCCAGCAGCCGCGTCGCGACGACATCCACGGACCCCGCGCGACACTCCCTCCGACTCCTTGCCATCTTCCTCCTCACCACTCGCGGTAGGGGTCGGCGAACCGTGGGCGACGCCGACGGGTTCCGCCTCCTCGTTGGCCGTGTCTACGACCTTACGAACCCCGTCCCGGCGGCTCAAGGCCAGCCGAGCAGAACCCCTCAAACGGCTAGGTCGAGCCTCATCGCTACCACACGCGGTGGCCCGCGGCGTGAAAGCGCCGGACGGCGCCCCGGTCCGGCCAGGAGTAGTACGAGCCGCGGCCGGCCTCGAGCGGCTGACGGACAACGGTCCCGGCCTCGATGCGGTCGAGCACCTCCAGGACGAGGTCCGCGGCCACGGCCTTGGACCGCCGCAGCAGGCCGTCGAGCGACTCGCCGGGGGTGATCTCGAAGGCCCGCTGTCCGCACAGGTCGCCGCCGTCGATGGCGTCGTTGACGAAGAACACCGAAACGCCCGCGCGGGCCTCGCCGTTGGCCAGCATCCAGAAGCTGGGGAGCACGCCACGGTATTCGGGGAGCATGGCTCCGTGCACGTTCAGGCATCCTCGCGCCGGCAGCTCGATCAGCGGGCGGCGGAAGATCTGCGGGCAGCTGACGGATACCAGAACGTCCGTGCCGAGCTCGACAAGCCGGTCGAGCACGGCGGCGTCGTTGACGTCGGCGACCGCGGAGCAGGCGACGCCGTGCCTGTCACAGGTCGTCCGGATCGACCGTCGGCGCGCCTTGGCGACCAACGTCCTCGCCGCGAGGCCGTACGTCGCGTTGAGGCCGAAGGTGCGCAGGTAGCGCAGGGCGGCGGCGATCGGCGTCTGGTTGCGGTACAGCGGCGGTACGACGAACACCGCCGCGGTGTCGGGCCGGGCGGCCAGGACGCGATCGAAGAACGCCGGCAGGTACAGCGGGTCGTCCGTGGTCAGGAAGACGACCTTCACCGGATGCCCCATGCCGCCAGCACGTCGTCGAGCCGCCCGAAGCGCAAGCGCCGACACAACGCGGTCATCCGCCCCTCGAACGCTCGCCGGCCCATCTCCTGCGTCACCCGCAGCCTCCGGGGAAGCCCGGTGTGGTCGCCGAGCTCGCCGGGCGCGAACTCGTAGGGGTGGCAGTAGATCACCGCGGGCCGGCCGCCGGCGCCGATCGCACGGATGGCCCGCTCGAGCACGGGCTCCGGGAGCAGCCGGAAATATCCGCCGCCGGCGACGGGGATCCGGAGCGGCCCGAGCGCACACACCGCCACCGGCACCTCGAGCAGCCCGCCACCGCGCAGGATGAGACGATGCGGCTCGAGCGGCCACCGGGGGATCCCGTATCGCGCCGTGCGCATCGGAAAGATCGACGAGTCGGTCGTGAAGCCGGCCTCGGCCAGCGCATCGAGGGCCCACAGATTCCCGGCCCGCACGGAGAAGTCCTGCGCCCGAAAGGCGGTCACCTCGGTGCCGGCCGCGTCCTCGACCGTGCCCTTGGCACGTGCGAGCTCGTCCCGCAGGGCGGCGGGGGCCATCCTGTCAAGCGGGCGGTGGCTGTATCCGTGCGACTGCACTTCGTGTCCGGCCGCGACGAGCTCCGCCACCATCCGGGGGAAGGCCTCGGCCACCCTTCCCTGGACGAAGAACGTGCCGTTCACGGAGCATCGGTCGAGAAGCTCCAGGATCGTGCCGGTGTTCCGGAGCACCCGCTCGGTGATCGGGGCGTCGTAGTCGATGCACGACTGGTACCAGTCTTCGACGTCGACGGTGAACGCGTGCATCGGCGTGGCCGGATCCGACGGTCGGGTGAGCGGCACGGGCACCGAGCGAATCCCGGCGTGAAAAAGCGGTGGCGGCGTGGTGACGGACATGTGGTAACCGGCGCGCCGAGAATACCCGCGCGCCCGCCGATGTCCAGACCGGCCTTGGATCCCGGCACCAAAGGCCCCCCAAACGACCAGCCGCGGGCGCATGTGACCTGGACGGGAGGGGGGCACGGGGGGTCGTGCCACCCGCGCCGGCACATGCGAACCGGCCGTTCGGAGCGTAGGCGGCCGGCAGCCGCGATGGGAGAATCACCCAATGACCTCACAACCGTTGACCCTGGTGACCGGAGGGGCCGGCTACGTCGGCTCGCTCGTGGTCGACGAGCTGCTTGCCCATGGCACGCCGGTACGGGTGCTGGACACCCTGCTGCACGGCAGCGTCCCGTCCCTGCTGGGAGCCTGGGGGCGGCCCGGGTTCGAATTCATGCGCGGCGATGTCCGCGATCCCGAGGTCAGGCGGGCGGCCCTCGCCGGCGCCGACTCGGTCGTCCATCTGGCGGCCATCGTCGGCGACCCCGCGTGCGCCCGCCAGCCGGAGCTCGCGCAGGAGGTCAACCTGGACGCCACCCGGGGGCTGCTGGCCGACTGCGAGGACCTGGGCATCCGGCGGGTGGTGTTCGCGTCGACCTGCAGCAACTACGGCAAGATGCCGGGCGACGTCCTCGCGACCGAGGACTTCGATCTGCGACCGGTGTCGCACTACGCGCGGACCAAGGTGGCGGCCGAGCTGGACGTGCTGGCCAAGGGGCGCAACGGCCTCGAGACGTGCTGCCTGCGGTTCGCGACCGTGTACGGCTCGTCGCCGCGCATGCGGTTCGACCTCACGGTGAACGAGTTCACCCGCGACCTGGTGCTCGGCGAGGAGCTGGTCGTCTTCGGCGAGCAGTTCTGGCGGCCGTACGTCCATGTCCGCGATGCCGCCCGCGCCGTCCGCACGGTGCTCGACGCGCCCCGTGACGCGGTGGACGGGGAGGTCTTCAACGTGGGCTCCACCGAGGAGAACTACCGCAAGCTCGACATCGTCGACCTGCTGCAGCAGCGACTCCCTGACGCCCGGATCCGGTACGTGCACAAGGACGAGGACCCGCGCGACTACCGCGTCGCCTTCGAGAAGATCGATCTCACGCTGGGTTACCGTCCCCGGTACACGGTGGGCGACGGCATCGACGAGGTCATCTCGCTCCTCCGAAGCGGCATCCTCGACGAGCCTGCAGCAGAGCTCTACCGGAACTGAGGCGCGTGGCGCCGCGGGAGGTCGGGAGCGGCGCGGCCGGAGGGCGCAGGCGACGCACGACCGGGCCTTCCCGGCGGCCTGGTGCGGTGCCGGCCTGGGCGGTGGCGGTCACGCTCCTCGCCGCCCTCGTTATCCTCGGAGCGGCCGTGCGCGAGGGCCGCCTCGAGCCCGTCGACCACTTCGCGGCTCAACACCTCCAGCCGCTGCGAAAGGGGGACTGGAACCTCCTCACGACGCCTGCCGGGCCCGTGGCGGCCTCGCTTCTCCTGCTCGCCGCTGCGGCGACCATGCGCCGCCCGCCGAGGATCCGGGCGGCGTGGATGCTCGTCTTCGCCGCCGGCATCGCGATCGAGGTCGTCGGCAAGGCCGCGGTCGTGCGCTCGCACGTGGACGCGGACCGCCTGCCCTGGCACGCCCACGAGGGCTTCCCGTCCGGGCACACCATGCGCGGCGTCATCGTGGCAGGCGCCCTCGCGAGCGCCTGGCCACGCGCCCGCGTCCCGCTCATCGTCTGGGCCGTCGCGAACGCGGCGCTGGTGGAGACGACAGGGATGCACCCGCTGTCCGAGGTGGTGGGCGGTCTCCTGGCCGGGATGATCCTTGTCGCGTGCGTGTGGGCCGCGCGCCGAACGGACGTCGTCGCGGGGTCGCCCGACCCTGCCGAACCAGCCGGCGATCGACGGCCGACGCCGGCGGCACGCTGAGCGCGCGGGTCGTCGGTCGCCGGCTCGCCCGTCAGGGTTTGTAGATGGCGACGTCGTCCGCGTAGAACCCCGTGCCGGCTGCGGCCTTGCTGATGTAGGCGTTGAGGTCCAGGGTCGACTGTCCCGGGGCCACGGGGTTGTACGTGACGGTGATCGGCTGCCAGGCCGTCGTGAGCTTCACCTGCGACGTGCCGGTGCCGACGAGCGTCGAGCCGTTGTATTCACGGAAACGCAGGGTCAGGGTTGCCCCCGCCGTGTCGGCACGGACCCACATCGACGCGACATAGGAGCCGCTCGAGGTCGTCGTGACCCAGTTCGGCGAGTCGTTCAGGAGCGTCGTGGCCGCGGTCGCATTCGTGTTCGCGAGCTGCGCGGCAAACCCGCCGGAGTGGCCGCCCGCGACCCGGGCGAGGGTGACGCCGGTGTCGCCGCCCGACGTGTTCCAGCCGGTGGTGTTGGTCTCGAACCCGAAGTTCGTGGCCAGGTCCTGCCTCACCGTCAGCTGCGTGCTGGCCGTTGACGCGCTTCCCGCAGTGTCGGTCACCGTCACGGTAACCGTGTACGTGCCTGCCGCGGTATAGACGTGGGTGGCCGTGGCGGCGGACTGGGGGCCGGTCGGTCCCGACCCGTCACCCCAGCGGAACGTATACGTCGCGATGCCCGTGGCGTCGGTGTCGGTCGACGACGAGGCGTCGGCCGTCACGGCGAGCTGGGTCGGGCTGACCGGGATTGTCGCGAGTGCGGCGGTCGGGGGGTCGTCGGTCACCGTCACGGACTGCGTGGCGGTCGAGAACTCGCCGGCGGAGTCGGTAACGGTCACCGTCACCGTGTACGTTCCCGCGGCCGAGTACGTGTGACTCGCTACCGAGAAGGCCTGTGGGCCCGTCGCGCCCGACCCGTCGCCCCAGCTGAACCGGTAGCTCACGATCGGGAAGGCATCGTTGTCCGTGGACCCCGACGCATCGGCGGAGACGGAGACGCCGACCTTCCCCGCGGTGGGGGTCACGGACAGCGCGGCCGCGGGCGGAGAATCGTTGACGTTTACCGTGAGCGTCTGCGTCGCCGTGGACGAGAGGCCGCCCGTGTCCGTCACGGTCACGGTGACCGTGTAGGTGCCCGCGGACTGGTAGGTATGCGTGGCCGTCGGGTCCGCCTGCGCGCCCGTCCCCGCCGACCCGTCACCCCAGTCGAAGCTGTACGTCGCGATCGGCCAGGCGTCCGAGTCCGCCGACGCAGACGCGTCCGCCGAGACCTGCAGCGGCGCCGTCCCGCTCTGCGGCGACACGCTCAACGCCGCGTTCGGCGCGGAATTCCCCGTCGCGGTGACCGTCTTCATCGCCGTCGACGAGAGGCCGCCCGTGTCCGTCACGGTCACGGTGACCGTGTAGGTGCCGGCGGACTGGTAGGTGTGCGTGGCCGTCGGGTCCGCCTGCGCGCCCGTCCCCGCCGACCCGTCACCCCAGTCGAAGCTGTACGTCGCGATCGGGGTCGCGTCGGATTCGGTCGACGCAGACGCGTCCGCCGAGACCTGCAGCGGCGCAGGTCCGGTCGACGGCGACACGCTCAATGCCGCGTTCGGCGCCGAATCCCCGGTCACCGTGACCGTCTGCGTCGCCGTCGACGAGAGGCCGGCGGTATCGGTCACCGTGACCGTCAGCGTGTAGGTGCCGGGAGTCGAGTACGTGTGGGTGGCCGTCGCCCCACCCTGCGGACCGGTCGCCGCCGACCCGTCACCCCAGTCGAAGCTGTACGTCGCGATCGGGGCGGAATCGGGGTCGGTCGACGCGGACGCGTCCGCCGCGACCTGAAGCGGCGCCGACCCGCTCTGCGGCGAGACGCTCAACGCGGCGTTCGGCGGGGCGTCCGTCGGCGTCACCGCGACGGTCTTCGTCGCCGTGGACGAGAGTCCGCCCGTGTCCGTCACGGTCACCGTGACCGTGTAGGTGCCGGCGGACTGGTAGGCGTGCGCGGCCGTCGCGCCGGCCTGCGCACCGGTCCCCGCCGACCCGTCACCCCAGTCGAAGCTGTACGTCGCGATCGGCCAGGCGTCGGTATCAGTCGACGCAGACGCGTCCGCCGAGACCGGCAGCGGCGCCGACCCCATCTGCGGCGAGACGCTCAGCGCCGCCGTCGGGGCGCTGTCGGCCTGCGGCTCGTACTGGTACTCGTAGGCGCCCCGGTCGTCGAACGCGCGCGGCCCGCTGCCCGAGTTCGTGACGTCGAGGTCGTCGACGCGCGGGTTGCCGTCGGCGTCGTTGAGCGGCTGGCCGCTGACGCCGGAGTTGGCGGAGTCGATCGCGGGCGACGTCGCAGTCAGGTGGAAGTCGCCGCCGGCCGGGGACTTCCACTGCGGGTCGGCGTCGACGCCGTGCATCTCCTGCCCGGTGGCGGCCTGGAACGACGCCAGCGACCGGTAGTTGACGGAGTTCCAGATGAGGATGACGTCGGGCGTGGAGAGGTGGACCAGGTCGTAATCCATGGTGGTCCCGCCGACCGACGCCTGATCCACGCGGATGTCGCTGTGCGTGCGCGGGCTGTTGATGCCGTTGTCGACGCTGATGTTGTTCGCGATCGTGGTGCCGGTGGATCCACCTTCCGCGTTGATCCCCGCCGTCACGTTGCTGTACACGCTGTTTGAGATGATCCGATTTCCGGTCGAGCTGAAGTTGTCGATTCCATGGTCACCGTTGCCGTACGAAACGTTGTCGATCGCGAGGTTGTTGTTGGACCCGGTATACAACTCGATCCCGGAGTCCTCATTGTCATGCGACACGTTCGAGGAGATCGTGTTCTGAGTCGAGCCGTACAGGCGGATGCCGCTCGCAGCGCGCTGGTAG
>JBKPMQ010000187.1:0-16233 GCA_046732235.1 Actinomycetota bacterium | reverse complement strand
GCGGGGGCGCGAGCCAGGCGGCGACCCCGAGGGCAGCCGCGCTCACGGCCAGGAGTTGACGGGCTCCGCCCGCACGTCCCCGCATGGCGGGAACCTATCGGCGGGGGCGGACGGCGCTCGCCTCAGCGCGACCAGAAGTTGAGCCGGCGGGCGGCGCCGCTCGACTCGTCGTCGGCCGCGTCCGAGACGGCGGCGGCGACCGCGGGCTCGGCCCCCTCGGGCGTCACCGAGATCGACGTCACGGCGCCCTTCTGCAGCTTGCTGGCATAGAGCTCGAGGTCGGCCTCGCGCCGGTGCACGGTGGCCTCGCGCTCGGACAGGCGCCGCTCCTGCGCCCGTAGCTGGGCCTCCCGGCTGCGCAGCGCGGTCAGCGCCTCCTCCAGCTTGCCGGCGTCGCGCCCGCGCCCGTTGCCGTTCTCGGTCGCGGCCTGCACGGCCGCGTCGAGATCCTCGCGGGCCACCGTCTCGCGGCGCTCGATCTCGTCCAACCGGCGCTGGAGGGCTGCGCGCTCACGATCGACCGCCTCCTCGGCATCCGCCAGGGCGCCGCGCTGCGACTCGAGCTCGGCCTCGATCCGGTCGGCGCGGACGGTCAGCCGCGCCACGTCGGCCTCGCGCTCCTGCAGCTGGGCCGCGCGCAGCTCCATGCCGTCGTGGCGGGTGTCGAGCTCGCGCTCGCGGGCGTCGAGGGAGTCCTGGCGCCGGTCGAGCCGGCTCTCGCGCCGCTCCACGTCGCTCTCGGCGGCGGTCACGCGCGACTCGCGCTGGCGCAGGTCGGCGGCGATGCGCTCGACCTCGATCTCGGCCCGCGACCGGGCCTCGGCGATCGCCTTGTCGGCCTGGGCCTGGAGCCGCTCGGCCTCGGCCTGCAGCCGCTCTGCGGCGACTCGTGCGGCGGACACCTCGCGCTCGTCGTCCTCGACCCGCCGGCGGCGCAGCTCGAGCTCCTCCATGCGGGCCTCCATGGCCTCCATCCGCCGCTCCACGTCGGCCAGCTCCGCGCGGCGCTCGTCGATGTGCGTGCGCTCGGTCTTCAGCCGCTCGCGCTCGGCCGTTGCGACGTGGGCGGCCTCCTCGGACAGGGCGCGCTGCTCGTCGATGTCGGCCAGCTCGGCCTCGCGCGCCTCCAGATCCTTCGCGCGCTCCTCGAGCGCGGTCTCCCGGGCGGCCACGTCCGCCTGGGCGGCCGTGACGGCCGCGGAGGCCTGCTCGACCTCGACCAGCTTGGCGTCGATCTGCGAGAGGGCCTGCTCGCGCTCGGCCAGGGCGGCGAAGCGCTCGTCGACCTCGGCAGAGCGGCGCTCGGCGTCGGCATGGGCGGCTGAGACCCGCTCCTGCGTCTCCTCCAGCATGGCGGAGCGCTCCTCGACGGCCGCGGAGGCCTCGTGCAGCGCGGCCTGCCCGGTGGCGAGCTCGTCCTGTGCCCGGGCCAGCTCCGCCTCCCGGGCGGCGATCGCCTGGAGGCCCGCGGAAGCCTCGTTCGCCATTGCCGAGGCCTGAGCCTCGCGCTCCGCAATCGCCGTGAGAGCCTCCTGGACGCGCTCCTCGCCGGCTTCCAGCGCCTCGGAGCGCTGCATCATGTCCGCGCGCACCGCGTCGACCGAGAGCTCCTTCTGGGTCAGCACCTTCTCGACCTTCTTGGCGCGGTGCTCGCGGTCGGCCAGCTCGGCCTCGCGCGCGTTCAGGCGCGCCTCGAGCTCCGCCAGCTCCGCGGACCCGATCGCGCCGCGCTCGCGCAGCTGCTCGACGAGCCCGTCGCGCTCCCGCTCGAGGTTCTCGCGCGCGGCCTGCGCCTTCTTCAGGCGCTGCTGGGCGGCGGCGAGCGCCTCCTCGATCTCGGCCACCTTCGCCGCCACGGCGGCCTCGACGTCGACCTCCGTCGTCGGTGAGCCCTTGTCGGATGGGGTGGCCTCGCGCTCGGCGACCGCCTGCTCCCGGGCGTCGAGCTCGGCGCTGCGCCGGGCCAGCTCGCCCTCCAGCTTCTCGAGACGCGCGATGTCCGCCTCGCCGCCCGCGGTCGCGTGTGACGCGGCGATACCCTCGCTGACGGCCAGGGCGGCCTCGCGCTTCGACAGCTCGCGCTCGCGCCGGGCGAGGCGCGCCTCGCGCTCCGCGAAAACGACCTTCGCCTGCTCCTGCAGCGCCGCCTGCTCGCGCTGGAGCCGCTCCTCGGCGTGGCGGAGCGAGGTGAGCCGATCCTCCATCGCGCGCCGGAGGCCGCTGGGGGTGTCTGCATTTGCGGGCGTCTGGCCGTCGCTCATCTGGCACTACCTCGTCGCGAAGTGGATCGTCGGGCCGTCGGCCGGAAACCGGCCTTCGGCAGGGTGCCCGGCGGCTGCCGCTGAACCCCCAAGCTGTATCGGCGGCCGCGGTGCCTGGCTTGAGGGTGCGTATGGGGCAGAGAAGGTCAAGGCGACCGCGCCGGAAAACGCGGTCGGTGCCGGCGACGGCTTAAACGTGACGCGCCCCTGGACGACGGTGGCGAACGACCGTCCTGCAGGGGCGCGGCGAGAACCTGTCAGGCTGCTCGACTTTGGCGCGTTTATGGCTTTACGAAGCCGAAACTCGTGCTAACCAAACGCGGCCGATCTGTCGATAAGCCGTGTGGTAACCCGTGTGATCTACCAACCCTTGATCGGCATCTCTATCCCCTTCGCTGATCCAGTACCCCGAACGAGGGAGAGCATAGACCCTCTGTCACGGGATGTCAAATAACTCGTATGAGCGAGACAATCTCCCAGCCCGAACGCGGCGGTCCCATCCGCGCCTACGCCGCGATCCTCACCTGCGCAGCGCTTGCAATCGCCGTTCCCGCGGCGTTTGTGGCCGGCGTGGGGCGGTGGGAGGTCGTCGCCCTGCTGGGCGCTGTCGGGTACGTCGCGGAGTCGCGCACGATCCGCATCTCGACGCGGGTGGAGCTGTCCGGGTCGCTGATCCCGCTTGCCATGGCGGCGATCCTGTGCGGGCCGGCCGCCGCGGCGGTGGTGGGGCTGGCCTCGATGCTCTCCGACCGGCGGGGCCCGCTGGAGCGGTTCGTCATCTTCACCTGCGGGCGCGCGCTCGCGGGCGCGTCCGCGGGGATCGGCGCCGCGGCGCTCACGGCCGTCGCCGGCGGCACGGGAGTGGGGTACCTGTTCGCGGCCGCGGTCGCCGCGGCGATCCCCGCGGCCGCCGTCGAGTTCGCGGTCACGGCGGTCACGCTGTGGCTGCGGCACCGCACGTCTCCCGCCGAGCTCTGGCGGCTCGCGCGCATGCACGATCTCGTGAGCGTCGCGCTGTGCGCGCCGGTGGCGTGCCTGTTCGCGCACGCCTACCTGGCGAGCGGGATCTGGGTGCTGGCGTTCTTCGTCATCCCGGTCGCGGCGAGCCACCTGGCGTTCGGCATGCACGCGCCGAAGGAGCAGCTGATCGCCGCCCTCGAGCAGACGAACGCCGAGCTCGAGGCCGCGAACGGCCATCTGCGCCGGATCAACATGAGCTTCGCCGAGGCGCTCGTCAAGGCGATCGACGGCCGCGACGCCTACACCGCGGGGCACTCGAAGGCCGTCGCCGAGTACTCGCGTGACATCGCCCGCGAGATGGGTCTGAGCCGCGAGGAGGTGCAGCGCATCCACCTCTGCGGCCTCGTGCACGACATCGGCAAGATCGGGGTGCGCGCGGAGGTGCTCGAGAAGCAGGCGGCGCTGGACGACGGCGAGTGGGACGAGATGCGCCGCCACTCCGCGATCGGCGAGGCGATCCTGCTCGAGGTGCCCGGATACGCCGACATGGCCGAGGTGGTGAGAAGCCACCACGAGCGCTGGGACGGCCGCGGCTACCCGGACAACCTGCGCGGCGAGGAGATCCCGCGGCTGGCGCGCGTGATCGCCGTGGCGGACTCCTACAACGCGATGACGTCGGACCGGCCGTACCGGCGGGCGATGACGCCGGCGGCCGCGATCGAGCAGCTCGTGCTCGGCAAGGGCACCCAGTACGAGGCGGCGCCCGTGGATGCGTTCCTGCGAGTCCTGGAGCAGGCGCCCGAGTGGTACCGGCGCGGGTACTTCGTCGTCGAGTACGAGCCGGAGCCGCGCACCGACCCGGCCACGTTCCCGAAGGTGCTGGCGCCGCGGCCGGCCGCATGAGCGCCGCCGTTATGGCTCAAGGGCCGGGCGCCGGCGCCCGATAGGTGTCTGGATGCAGGACGTCCGCCTGATCGAGATCCTGTCCGACGCGGCCGCCGCGCTGGCCGCCCCCGACGGGTCCCCGGACGCCGTCGAGCGGGTGCTTGCCGACGCCTGCGTCCGTGCCGCCGTGCCGTGCACGATGCGGTCCACGTCGAGCGGGATCGACCTCGACTGGGAGCGCACGCCCGGCAGGATCGAGCACGGGTTCGTCTCGGTGCTCGCGGACTGCGCCAAGCTCGCGCTGGCCGCCGGGGGCGCCTCGGCGGGGCGCACGCTCGACGCACACGGGTTCGCCCTCGAGCTCGAGCGGGCCGCGTCGATCGCGCGCTGGCGGAACCAGTCGCTGGCCGTTGCCGTGTTCGAGGTCACGGGGCTCGAGATGGGCCCGGGGATGATCGACCAGGCCGACGTCGTTGCCGACGTCGGAGGGCTCGCGCTCTCGGCGGTGCGCCAGGACGACCGCGTCGGTCACCTGGGCGCCGCCCAGTTCGCCCTCCTGTTCCCACGGGCGGGAACGTTCGAGTCACGCTCGGCCTTCAAGCGCGTGAAGGCCGCCCTGGCCGCCAACGACCGCATGTCGCGCGACGTGGGCATCGGCGCGGTCGGGTTCGCGGAGCTCGGCGAGTCGGGATCGGGCGCCGACGTGCTCGCGGCGGCCCGCGAGCGCCAGTCCCAGGCCCGGATGCGGCGCGCCTACCTGGCGCCGGTCGATCCGACCCACCCGCTGGCCGGATAGCCGGGGCCGCGTGGGGCGGCGGTCGCGGACGTCCATTTCCGCGTTCCGGCTTGACTTGACATAACCAGGATTATCGTGCGTGGACGGAAGAGGCGCTCATCCGGGCGCCACGCCGTCGGCGCTGGCGCCGGCGGGCCGCGCGCGCCACGGGAGGCGCCGGAGCGTGAGCCAGATCGCGATGCCGCCGGCGACGGCGGTCGTGAGCGTGACCATGACCTGCATGCCGACGCTGAAGGCGAGCACGCGGCTCGTCGCGGCGGCGTTTCGGAACATGTAGCCGAGGAGCGCCTGCTGCGTCCCGAGCCCTCCCGGGGTCAGCGGCAGGAGCGTCGAGGCGCTCTGGGCCGACAGCGCGAGCGCGGCGTCGACGACGCCGGCCGGGATGTGGAACGCGGCCAGGAACCAGTACATCGCGCCGATCCGGCAGCACCAGCCGGCCAGCTGCAGCGGCACGACCGTGCGGAAGTACCGCCGCGGCGTCGTCAGGATCGCCAGCCCCAGGCGCACGCGCGACCAGAAGGCGACGACGTGCCGCTCGACGTAGGTGAAGAACACGCCGAGCATGATCAGGAGCACCGCCATCACGAGCAGGAACCAGCGCGCGTGCGACGCGAAGAAGCTCCACTCGAACGCCGCCAGGTGGCCCAGCGCCGGCAGATGCGGGATCCGGCCGGTCGAATAGGCGGCGAGCAGCAGGATCGGCCCGATGAAGACGTCGACGAGCGTCTCGGCCAGCAGGCTCGACGTGATCGTCGTGTAGGCCGCCTTGGGCATCGACCGATGGGCCAGGTAGATCTTCATGACGTCGCCGCCGCGGGCCGGCAGGATGCTGTTGACGCCGGCGCCGGCCAGGTAGGCGCCGAGGATGCTGCGCCAGCGCACCCTTCCGTCCGGATAGGCGGCCTGCAGGATGACCCGCCAGGCGCTCGCCCGCAGGACGAGGTTCGCGAGCGTGAAGGCGACCGCGAACAGGAGCGCGTCGAGGCGCACGTCGGCGAGGTGGTTGCCGAAGTCGGTCGCCGCCTGCCAGAACGATTGCAGCGAGTTCACTCTACGAAGTCTGCCAGCGCCCGCCGCGAGCGCCAGCCCCTCTCGTGCCCGACGCCCGTGAGCGCGGCTAGTCCTGGCCGCGCAGGAAGTCGCGCAGGCCCGGGTTCTTCGACTCGAGCTCGCGCAGCGCGCGCGTCTCGATCTGGCGCACCCGCTCGCGGGTGACGCCGATCTCGGCGCCGACCTGCTCCAGCGTGGCCGGCTCGCGGTCGTTCAGGCCGAAGCGGGCCTCGAGCACGTGGCGCGTGCGCTCGTTCAGCTCCTCCAGGGCTGCCTGCAGCTCCTGCTCGCGCTGGCGGCTGACGAGCAGCGTCTCGGGTTGGCGGATGTTCGTGTCCTCGACCATCTCCGAGAAGTTCGACTCGCCGTCGCCGACGGGGCCCTCGAGCGACACCGGGTCCTCGATCATCCGCTGGAGCTCGATCACGCGCTCGGCCGGCAGCTTCAGCTCGGCGGCCAGCTCGGCGACGAGCGGCTCGCGGCCCAGCTTCTGGGTCAGCATCCGGTTCGCGCGGTGCAGCTTCTTGATCACGTCGAGCACGTGCAGCGGCAGGCGGATCGTGCGGGCCTGGTCGGCGATCGCGCGCGACATCGACTGGCGGATCCACCAGGTCGCGTACGTGGAGAGCTTGTAGCCGCGGCTGGCATCGAACTTCTCGACCGCCCGCATGAGGCCCATGTTGCCCTCCTGGATCAGGTCGAGGAGCGGCACGCCGGACGACGAGTAGGCGCGGGCCATGGAGATCACCAGGCGCAGGTTGGACTCGATCAGCTGCCGCTTGGCCGCCTCGTCCCCGCGGTCCTTGCGCCGGGCGAGCTCGAGCTCCTCGGCCCGCGTCAGCAGGGCGCCGTCGCCGATCTGGCGCACGTACGTGTGCAGGAGATCGACGGCGGGCGCGGGAGCGTCGGTGAGATCGAGCTCCTCGGCCCCTTCGGTCGAGTCGAATGCGGGCTGCAGCTTGCCCGAGCCGGGGGCGGCGGAATCGTCGTTCGGGGACGCGGGGGTCACGGGCATGCGGCTTTCGTTCGGGGGTCGGATGGTCGGGTTCGACCTCTCCCAATCAATCGGCTCCCGATGGCCATCTCTTGAGCGGAACGACCGGCGTTTCCATCCCTCAGGGACGATGAGGCCGGTTTGCAGACGATCGGGTGTGCGTTAGCACCCTCGGGGGATAACGCCGGCGCGACCGCGGTCGAACACCATGGGCATGCACCACCCTGCCTTCGCACACGTCCCGGACGGGATCAGCCCGACCGATGCCCGGCGGATCGCCGCCGGATGCTCGCACGCCCTCGTGCCCGACCAGGCCGCCGCGCGCGGCTACCGCTACGTCGATCTCGGCGGCGCCGAGCCGCCCTTCTACCTGATCCGCCTCTGCGCGGGCGACAACTGCGCCGCGGTGACGCTGCACGCGCCGCTCGAGCTCACCTCGGCCGGCGAGGCCGAGCCGGGGGCGCCCGCGGTCGCGCAGGTGAGGGTCTCGGTGGGCCTGAACACGCTGCGGTGGGAGCGCGTGCTCGACGTCGACCTGTGCTCCGGCGTGTGGGCGGAGCTCCTGGGCTGGGCGCTCTCGGAGGTTGCGGGCCTCGATCTGCTCGAGGCGTCGTCGTGCCCGATCTGCGGGCCGATCAGCTGACGCGGCCCTCGGGCGAGATCGACACGCCGCGCTGCTCGAGCCGTTTGCGGATCAGGTACTGGAAGGTCGACCACGCGCCGCGGCGCGCGTCGAACATCCGGTAGACCTGCCACTCGGTCAGCATCGACGGGTCGGTGCGGCGGGCCTGGGCCCAGTCGGCGAACTTCGGCAGGCGACCGCTGCGCAGTGACAGCGCGGCCCCCTGCTCGACGGCCCGCTCCAGCCGCTCCTCCCCCACCGGCACGTCGAACCCGGCCTGCTTGAGGGCGTTGTTGAGCGACCCGAAGGTGTGCCAGTAGAGCGACTTCGACGGCATCGCGCCCTTGCGGGCCTCGATGTCCTTCGCCGTCGGCACGCGGCCCAGCTCGTCGCCCAGGTCGCGCAGGAGGCGCAGCAGCTCGTCTTGGGTCGCGAACCGGCGCGGGACGAGGCCGGCGAGGCGCTTGGCCCGGTTCCACGACTTGAAATGCTCGATCACCGTCTGGGGATGCACCGTGGTGCCCGGGTCGGCCTCGAACTCGCGCATCGTCGGCGACCGGCCGAGCCGGTGGGCGCACGCGCGCAGCTCCTCGAGGATGTGCTCGTCCGAGTAGCGCTTGCGCATGCCGGCCTGGAACTGCTCCAGCTGCGTGCGGTCGATACCCTCGATCGCCCGATACACGGTCTTGCGTCTCATCGTCCGGAGTCCCCCAGCGTGGTTTCGGCCTGCGGAGGTTATAGCAAAACATGCGATCTGTGCAAATGAAACAGCGGTGCTTTGAGGCACCGTCAAGGCGCCTCTGGGTAGAGTCCGACCCGTGACCACCGCATTCGCCGCCAAGGTCGTCGCGGCCAGGGCGGCAGCGGGCCTGTCGCGGCGCACCCGCGCCGGCGGGGGGACCACGCTGCCGGGCAAGCTCTTGCTGCGCATGGCCCCGGACGCCATCGAGCGCATGACGGCCCGCCTGGCCGAGGGCTCGGTCGTGATCTCGGCCACGAACGGGAAGACGACGACGGCCAAGATGCTCGCCGCACTGCTCGAGCCCGAGCGGCGCCTGTGCCGCAACACCGCCGGCGCGAACCTCGAGTCCGGCGTGGCCTCCGCCCTCCTCCACTGCGACGGCGCCGACCTGGGCGTGTTCGAGGTCGACGAGGCGGCGCTGCCCGGCGTGGCCGGGCGGCTCGAGCCGCGCGCGACGGTGCTTGGAAACCTCTTCCGCGACCAGCTCGACCGCTACGGCGAGCTGGAGGCGATCGCGGCCCGGTGGCAGCGCATGACGGCTGCGCTGCCGGCGGAGTCGCAGCTCGTCCGCAACGGCGACGACCCGCTGGTGGCATCGCTCGAGAACCCGGGCGAGACGCTCACCTTCGGCATCGACGACGAGGGCTCGGCGCTGGCGGAGATGCCGCACGCGAGCGACTCCAAGTGGTGCCCGGCCTGCGGGACGCGGTTGCGGTACGAGCGCGTCTACCTCGGCCACCTGGGCGACTGGAGCTGCCCGGGCTGCGGCCTGCGGCGGCCGCGGCTCGACGTATGGGCGGATGCGCTCGATCCGCTCGGCCTGGACGGCACCCGGTTCGTGCTGCGCACCCCGCTCGGAGACGCCGACGTGGAGCTGCCGATGCCCGGCCTCTACAACGTCTACAACGCGCTCGCCGCGGCGGCGGCCGCGTGCGCGGTTGGCGGCGTCGACGCCGCCCGCATCGCGAAGGGGCTGGAGCGCTTCGACGCCGCCTTCGGGCGCTTCGAGCGGCTCCGGGTCGGCGACCGCGACGCCGTTCTGCTCCTGGCGAAGAACCCCGCCGGCGCGAACGAGCTGATCCGCACCCTCGCAGCCGACAGCCGCCCGAAGCAGCTGCTCGTGGCCCTGAACGACCGCATCGCCGACGGTCGCGACGTGTCCTGGATCTGGGACGTCGACTTCGAGCTCCTCGCCGGCCATGTCCAGGGCGTCGTCACGGCCGGGACGCGGGCCGCCGAGATGGCGATGCGCCTCAAGTACGGCGGCGTCGGCGGCGAGCGGCTGGAGGTGGCCGGGAGCATCGCCGCGGGGCTCGACCGTGCCCTCGCGGGCGGCGAGGGGCCCGTCTACCTGCTCGGTACGTACACGGCCATGCTCGAGCTGCGGGCGGTGCTCGTGCGCCGCGGCGTCGTGCGGCCATACTGGGAGGCGGCATGAGCGACCTGCGCGTCTGCCACCTCTATCCCGAGCACCTGAACATCTACGCCGACCGCGGCAACATCGCCGTCCTGCGGGCACGCTGCGAGTGGCGCGGGATCGGCTTTGCGGCCATCGGCTGCGGCCCCGGCGACCCGCTGCCGGACGCCGACCTGTACTACGTCGGCGGCGGCCAGGATCGCGACCAGCTCCTGATCGAGGACGACCTGGTCGGCCGCGCGGACGGGCTGCGCGCGGCGATCGACGACGGCGCATGGATGCTGGCGGTATGCGGCGGCTACCAGATGCTCGGGCACTACTACCGCGGCCACCAGGGCGACGAGATGCGCGGGACCGGCCTGGTCGACCTGGTCACGGAGGCCGGGCCGACGCGCATGATCGGGAACATCTCGATCGACTGCGAGCTCAAGGCCGGGCAGCCCATGACCGTCGTCGGGTTCGAGAACCACGCCGGCCGCACCCGGCTCGGCGAGGGCGTGCGCCCGCTCGGCCGCGTGCTCCACGGGCACGGCAACAACGGCCGCGACGGCGGCGAGGGCGTCCACGCCGGCCGCATCGTCGGCACCTACATCCACGGGCCGCTCCTGCCCAAGAATCCGGCCCTGGCCGACCTGCTGATCGCGGAGGCGCTCGGACGCCGTCACGGGACGGTCGAGCTGGAGCGGCTGGACGACCGGCTCGAGGGCATGGCGCACGACGTCGCCCTCGCGATCGCCGCGAGCTAGCGGCGCGACGCCCGGCTGCGGCGCACCTCGACGACGCCGAAGCTGGACGGGCGGCCGGCGCCGTCGAGCGCGAACCCGGCGCGTTCGTAGAAGCGGCCGGCGGAGCCGTTCGCGGCGAAGTGCCAGACGCAGACCACGCGGTGGCGCGTCTCGAGGTCGGCCACGGCGTGGGCGAAGAGCGTCCGGCCAAGGCCCGTGCCGATCCGGGTCGGCTCGAGGTAGAGGCCGTGCACCTCCCCCGCTCCCGGCGGCGCGTCGGCGTCGGTACACGGCCCCGTGCGGGCGAAGCCCCAGACGTCGTCCGGCGGGCCGATCACCCACGTCCGGTCGGCCGGCGGCAGGTCGGACAGGTAGGCGCGCCAGTCGGCCGCCTGCTCGAGCGGGTGCATCGCGTCGAGCACGTCGGGCGCGAGCACGTCCGCATAGGCGGCCCGCCAGGCCCGGGTTGCGAGCGCGCCGATCGCACGGGAATCCTCGGGTTCCGCCGCCCGCACCCCCACATTCATGGGGTCAGACCCCGTACAGATGTGTCACGAAGCTGCAACGGCCGCCGTTCGGGGTCTGACCCCGGTCACCGCACCCACAGCTCGCCCAGGTGCACGAACGGGTCGCCGGAGCGCCACCGCTCGAGGAAGCGGTGGATGGGCGGGCGCAGGTCGATCGACGGGAGCTCGGCTCGGTGCATCAGTCGGTGGCCGTGGATGGCGCCGTCGGCCGACGCGACGCTCTCGAGGCTGCGCCCCGAGACGTCGGCGTGGAAGATCACGTGGACGACGTGCTTGCGCGGCCGCATGCCGGCCGGGGAGATCGACTCGACGATCGCGATCGGGCCCTCCAGCGCGAGGCCCTCCAGGCCGCACTCCTCGGAGAGCTCGCGGGCGAGGGCGACGTGCAGCGACTCCCCCTCCTCCACCCCGCCGCCGGGCAGCAGCCAGTAGGAGCGGTCGCCCTTGCGCTGCTGCAGGAGCAGCACGGCGTCGCCGTGGCGGAGGACCGCGCCGACGCGGATGCGGGGCCCGCTCACGCCCCCGGTCTCACCGTCGAGGAGCCGAAGCCGCGCTCGGCCCGCTCGGACGGCGGGAGGTCGTCGGCCTCGATCACCGTGACCCGGGGCAGGGCCAGGACGACGAGCTGCGCGATCCGGTCGCCGGGGCGGATGTGGAACGGCTCGTCCGGATCGGTGTTCAGGAGCACCACCTTTAGCTCGCCGCGGTAGCCGGCGTCGATCAGGCCGGGCGAGTTCACGACCGTGATGCCCTGGCGGGCGGCGAGGCCCGAGCGGGGCTGGACGAAGCCGGCGTGGCCTTCCGGGATGGCGACGGCGAGCCCGGTCGCGACCGTCCGCCGCTCCCCCGGCGCGAGCACCGCCTCCTCCACGCTCGCGAGGTCGAGCCCCGCGTCGCCCTCGTAGGCCCCCGCCGGCATCTGGGCGTCCGGGTGCAGGCGGCGGATGAAGAGCTCGGTCATACGCGGTAGGCCGCGAACCGGCCGACCATGTCGCGCGGCAGCCGGGCCGTCACCAGCACGCCCTCGGCGGCGTCCTCGCGGGCCGTGATCGGCGCGCCGGTGGAGTAGAGCGCCGAGAGCTCGCTGCCCTCGGCGTGCGGGACGAGCAGGCGCACGTCGACGTAGCGGCTGGCGAAGAAGTCGGCGACGCGCCGCTTCAGCTCGTCCAGGTTCTCGCCCGTGCGGGCCGAGATCAGGACGGCGTCCGGGAACCGGTTCTGCAGCCGCCGCCGCGTGAGCGGGTCGATCGCGTCGATCTTGTTCACGACCAGCATCGTCGGCAGCGAGTCGGCGCCGATGTCCGCGAGCACCGCCCGCACCTCGTCCAGCTGCCGGTGCATCCCCTCCTCGCCCGTCGACGCGTCGGCCACGAGCAGCACGAGGTCGCCGGCGAGCGTCTCCTCGAGCGTGGCCGCGAACGCCTCGACGAGCGTGTGCGGCAGCTTGCCGATGAACCCGACCGTGTCGGTGAGGAGGTACGACCGGCCGTCCTCCCGGAACGCCCGCGTGGTCGGGTCGAGCGTCTCGAACAGGCGGTCGTCGACGCTCACCTCCGATCCGGTGAGCGCGTTCAGCAGCGTCGACTTGCCCACGTTGGTGTAGCCCGCGAGCGCCACCGCCGGCGTCGCCGACCGCGTCCGCTCGCGCCGCATGACGTTGCGGCGGGCGGCCACGTCGCGCAGGCGCCCGCGCAAGAGCGACAGGCGTCTCCGCGCCATCCGCCGGTCGGACTCGAGCTGCGTCTCACCGGGGCCGCGGGTGCCGACGCCGCCCCCCAGCCGCTCGAGGTGCTTCCACATGCCCCGCATGCGCGCGAGCGAGTATTCGAGCTGGGCGAGCTCCACCTGGAGCTTGCCCTCGGCCGTGTGCGCGTGCTGGGCGAAGATGTCGAGGATGACCGCGGTGCGGTCGACGACGCGCATCTGGAGCGCGTCCTCGAGCGTGCGCTGCTGGCGCGGCGTGAGCTCGTCGTCGGAGACGACCACCTCGGCCTCGAGCTGCTTCGTGAGCTCGCGCAGCTCGTCCAGCTTGCCCGGCCCGAGGTAGCTGCGCGGATCCGGGTGGCGGCGCCGCTGCACGACGGTCTCGACCGTGTCCACCCGGGCGGTGCGAAGCAGCTCCCGCATCTCCGTGAGCTCGTCGGCGCCGTCGGCGCCGTGCGGCAGAGAGGCGATCACCACCCCCCGCTCCGGGGCCTCGTCGCGGTTGGTGATCTGGGTCACGAGAGCAGTATAGGGACGGCGGACGGCCCGCCTCTGGCCGCGTCAGGCGGCGACGCGGAGGTGCTTCTCGATGCGCGAGACGGCCTCGCGCAGATCGTCGTCGGCGATGGTGAGCGAGAGCCGCACGTAACCCTCCCCGTTGGGGCCGTACGACGATCCCGGCGAGACGACGACCGCCGCCTGGTCGAGCACGAGCTCGGCGAACGAGACGGACGTGTGGCCGGCCGGCACCGGCACCCAGACGTACATCGTGCCCTTCGGCGCGGGCACGCCGATGCCGACCGACGCGAGCGCCCCGATCACGAGGTCGCGGCGGCGGCGGTAGATCTCGCACATCTCGCGCACGTGGCCCTGCGGGCCGAGCAGCGCCGCCGCGGCGGTGAGCTGCACGGCGTCGAACACCCCGGAGTCGATGTTCGTCTTCAGCTTCAGCAGCGCCGCCAGCATCTCGGCGTTCCCGACGGCCGCGCCGACCCGCCAGCCGGTCATGTTGTAGGCCTTCGAGAGCGAGAACATCTCGACCCCTGCCTCGCGCGCGCCGGCGGCCTCGAGGAAGCTCGGGGCGGTGTAGCCGTCGAAGGTGATCTCCGAGTAGGCGTTGTCGTGCACGATCGGGATGTCGTGCTCGAGCCCGAAGGCCGCAAGTCGTTCGAAGAAGCCGACGTCGACGACCGCCCCGGTGGGGTTGTTCGGGTAGTTGCAGAAGAGCAGGTTCGCCCGCCCGCGGACGCCGTCAGGGATCGCATCCAGGTCGGGCTGGAAGCCGTGCTCGGCGGTCAGCGGCATCAGGACGGGCTCGGCGCCCGCGAGCAGCGCGCCCGACGTGTAGACCGGATATCCGGGGTCGGCCGCCAGGCAGGCGTCGCCCGGGTCGAGCATCGCGAAGCAGACGTGGGCGACGCCCTCCTTGCCGCCCAGGAGCGGCAGCACCTCCGTGTCGGGATCGAGCTCCACGCCGAACCGGCGCCGGTAGAAGGTCGCGACCGCCCGGCGGAACTCCGCCAGGCCGCGGTTCGAGGGGTAGCGGTGCGTCTCGGGCCGCGCAACCTGGCGCTGCGCCTCCGCGACCACGGCCTCCGGGGTCGGGACGTCGGGGTCGCCGATCCCGAGCGAGATCACCTCGATCCCCGCCTTGCGGCGCTCCTCGATCTTGCGCTCGAGCTCGGCGAAGAGGTAGGGCGGGAGCGACTGCACGCGCGCGGCCGGACGCATCGCTAGAGCTCCTCCAGCGCGGCGGTGAAGTCGGGCGAGAACTCGCCCCGGTGGACGCGCTGCACGGGGCCGGTCAGGCGCACGTGCAGGCTCTCGTCGACGGCGACGACGAGGTCCCCGCCGTCGGTGTGCACGGTGACCGGGCTCTCCGCCCGCTCGGCCACGACGGCGGCGACGGCCGCGGCGCTCGATCCCGAGCCCGACGAGAGCGTCTCCCCCGCCCCGCGCTCCCAGACTCGCATGCGGATGTCGTTCCCGCCCAACGGCCGGTAGAACTCGACGTTGGTGCGGTTCGGGAACCAGCGGTGGCGCTCGATCGCCGGGCCGATGGCGGCCAGGTCGAGGCCGTCGACGCCCGCGCTCTCGATCACGCAGTGCGGGTTCCCGAGCGAGACGAACTGGTAGATCGGCGCGGGCGGCTCGCCGCCGTCGGGGCGGTGGTCCGGCCCCTCCAGGGCGGCGATGCCGGCATCGACGGTGACGCTCCCGCCGTCGACCGTCCCCGCGACGGCCCCCTTGGGCGTCTCGAGCGTCACGTCCGCCCGCCCGTCCCGGTCGGCCACGTAGCCGGCGGCGATGCGGCTGCCGTTGCCCGAGAACTCGGCGTCGCTCCCGTCCGGGTTCAGGATCCGGACGCGGACGTGCCCCGGGCCGACCGGGTCGAGCACCAGGATGCCGTCGCTTCCCGCCCCCAGGTCGGCGTGGCAGATGCGCTGGACGCGCGCCGGGGTCAGGGAGACGGAGAGGTCGCCGCGCTCGATCACGAGGTACGCGTTCCCGGCCGCCTGCCACTTCTCGAACCGCATCCGGCCAGAGGATATCCGCGCGTGTTTGCGAGGATGTGCGGTGGGTAGATCGTACTGCGATATAAACCTTCGAGGAAAGGAGCATCATGAGCACCGTCCGGCACGAAACCGTGCGGACCGAGCCCCGGAACGGCGACGCGGGCGCAATCCGGTCATGGGACGGGATCCCGGCGCGGATCTTCCTCCAGCCGGTGGCGGCGCCGAGCGTGCTGGGCCTCTTCGGCTTTGCCGGCGCCACCTTCATGGTGGCGGCGAACCTGGCCGGGTGGTACGGCAGCACGACGACGTCGCCGCTCTTCCTGTTCCCATTCGCCGCCATCCTCGGCGGCGTCGCCCAGTTCACCGCGGGCGTGTGGGCGTACCGGGCTCGTGACGCGCTCGCCACGGCGATGCACGGTACGTGGGGGTCGTTCTGGATCGCGTACGGCCTCTTCTGGTGGCTGGTCGCGAACCACACGATCACGCCGCCGACGGGGAGCACGTTCGTGCCCCTCGGGTACTGGTTCGTGGTCCTCGCGGCGATCACCCTCAGCGGGGCGCTTGCCTCGCTGGCCGAGAGCCTCTCGCTCTTCTCGGTTCTCGGCACGCTGACAGCGGGGTCCGTGCTTCTCGCGATCAGCTACCTGATCGGGTCGAGCACCCTGCTCACGTGGGGCGGCTGGGTCCTCGTCGTCTCCGCCATCCTGGCCTGGTACACCGCCACGGCCATGATGCTCGCGGCGACGTCCGGGCGCACCATGCTGCCGCTGTTCAAGTGGTCGCGTGCGGCCAACAAGCCCGGCGCCGCGCCGATCGTCCCCGTGCAGTACGCGGAGGGCGAGCCCGGCGTGAAGATGGGCCAGTAGCCGCACCCGCGGCACGAAGGCTGCGGGGCCGCGCGACGGCCCCGCAGCCCCCGCCCGCGGTATTCGAGATCCGGAGGTACTCCGATGCCAGGCTGGTTCGTGGTTCTCGCGACAGTCACGTGCGCAGCGGCCGGTGTGGGGCTCATCGTCCGGGCCGCGGTGCGACGC
>JBKPMQ010000186.1:0-13434 GCA_046732235.1 Actinomycetota bacterium | reverse complement strand
GCCTGGTCCGAGCCGGGCGCCGGCGTCGAGAGATGCAGGCGCAGGCGGCGGCCGCCCGGCCCGACGGCGTCGAGCGCGGCCGGCAGGGTCGCCGACGTGTTCACGACCAGCAGGTCGCCCGGATCGAGCAGCCCCGGCAGGTCGCGGAAGGTCGCGTGCTCGACGCCGCCGGGGCGGCCGACCAGGAGGCGCACGGCATCGCGGCCGACGCCGCGCCGCTCCGGGGGGGAGGTGGCCTCCGGGAGGGGGACCGCGCTCATGCCACCGCCTCCGTACGGTCGAGCTCGCGGGCGCGGTAACGGCCGGACGGCAGGTCGCCCTCGATCAGCCGCAGAAGACCGGGGACGCTCGTCTCCGGCAGCGGCCGGTCGGAGATGTCCTCGCCCGGGAAGGCCGCCTGATGCATCCGCGTGCGCATGTCGCCCGGGTCGGTCCAGTAGATGCGCAGGCCGGGGTGCTCGGCGGCGAGCACGTTGGAGAGCTGCTCGAGCGCCGCCTTCGAGGAGCCGTACCCGCCCCAGCCGGGGTAGTTCTCCACGGCGGCGTCCGAGGTGATGTTCAGCACGGCCCCGCCGTCGGCCGAGAGCGCCGGGAGTGCGAGCTGGATCATGCCCAGCGGCGCGACCACGTTGATGCGGTACACCGACTCGAGCACCTCGAGCGGGTAGGCGTCGAGGTCGGGCTGCGGGCTCGGCCCGAGCACCGAGGCGTTGTTCACCACCACCCGGAGCCGGCCCATGCGGATCGCCGCCGCCACCAGCTCCTCGCGGTGGGCGGGGTCGGCGACGTCGCCGGGGAGGGCCGTCACGGTCGTTCGCCGGGCGAGCGCCGCCCGAGCCGCCTCGAGGTCGTCCGATCCGCGCGCGTCGATCGCGAGGCCGTAGCCGCGGTCGGCAAGCGCCTGCGCCAGCGCGCGCCCGAGGCCGCGCGACGCCCCTGTGATGAGTGCGATATCCATGCCGCCAACGCTAGGCGGCGGCCGGCGGCGCCGCCTCGGGCGGCGGTCGCGACCCACGCTGGACCTTGGTCCTAGGACCTACCCCGACCGCTTCAGGCGCCCGTGCCGCTTGGCGTAGCGCTCGCCCAGCGAGAAGACGAACAGGCCGAGCGGCACGGCGATCGCGCCGATCAGGATGAGCGGCCACAGGTCGTCCCACACCGCCGAGACGCTCGCGCCGTCGAGCACCGCCCGCCGCGCGCCCTCGAGCGTGTAGGTCGCCGGCGACACCACCGAGAGCCACTGCATCCACTGGGGCAGCACCGACACCGGGTAGTACACGCCCGAGATGACGAGCAGCAGCCCCTGGGCGATGAACCCGAGCTGCGTGCCCTTCTCCGGCGACACCAGCGGCAGCACCGCGGTCATCATCCCGATGCCGACGAACGAGACCGAGGACGCCGCGAGCACGACGGTCGCCGTCACGAAGTCGGGGTTCTCGAAGTGCACGCCGAGCATCAGCGCGACCAGCCCGAACAGGGCCACCGTGCGGACGACGCCGTAGAGCACCGCGAACGCGCCCATGCCGAGCAGATGGGCCGGCCGGGAGAGCGGGGCCATGAACGTGTACTCGATCGTGCCCTCCCAGCGCTCCCACGCGACCGTCTCGGTCTCGATCTCGAACACGAGGCCGAGGTACGACCACACGACCGCGCCGATGAGCAGGATGATCATCTCCCGGTTCACGTCGAGCTGGTAGCCGCCCGCCTCGACACCCTTGGCGATGAACACGATCGTGAGCGTGTTCGCCACCGTGTAGAGGAACCAGGCCAGCTCCCACCACACGAACCGCCGGATCAGGTAGGTGTTGCGCTCGACGATCCCCGCGAAGCCGACCAGCTCGCGGCGGACGGCGTCCGACGTCTCCCGCATCATGCCGGCACCTCCTCCCCGGCCTCGTCCTCGAAGCTGCGCCCGGTGGCGGACATGAAGGCGTCCTCGAGCGTCCGGGCGCCGAAGCGCTCGCGCACCTCGGCAGGCGTGTCGAGCGCCAGCAGGACACCCTCGTGCAGGATCCCGACCCGGTCGGCGAGCGCCTCGGCCTCGGTCATGTCGTGTGTGCAGAGCAGGATGGTGCAGTCGTGGCGTCGGCGCATGTCGCGCACGAGGTCCTGCACCTCGAGCTTCGAGCGGGGGTCGAGGCCCGTCGTCGGCTCGTCCAGCAGAAGCAGCACCGGCGAGGTGAGCAGCGCGCGGGCGAGCGCGATCTTCTGCTGCATGCCGCGCGAGAGATCCTCCATCGGCTCGCCCCGGCGCTCCGGCGGGAAGCCGACCCGGCGCAGGATCGCCGGGATCGCCGCGCGCGTCTGCCGCGGCGTGAGGCCGTAGAAGCGGGCGGAGTAGCTCAGGTTCTCGTCCGGCGACATGCGCTTGAAGAACGACGCCTCGACCGAGACGCGGTTCACCAGCCGCTGCACCGCCCGTGGCCGGGCGGCGACGTCGATCCCGAACACGCGGGCGCTGCCGCCGTCGTGCAGGAGGAGGGTCGAGAGGACGCGCACGAGCGTCGACTTGCCCGAGCCGTTCTGGCCCAGGATGGCGACGCACTCGCCGCGCCCGACCGTGAAGCTGACGTCGCGCAGGGCGGGGACGCGCCGGCGCCTCACCCGGCGGCGGCCCATGCGGCTGCCGTCGCGCCGGATGAACTCCTTGCGCAGATCGCGGACTTCGACAGCCGGTTCGGCAGACACGCGGCCCCTCGGGAGGGAAGGTGGATCGCTCCACGGGCGGACGCGACCGCGGACGGCGCGTGGGTGGAGCGCTGGCGTTGATGGGGCGGCGACCGGGCCTGGGGGACGAAAGATGCGTTCCCCCGGCGCAACCGGCCACTTTAGCAGACCGCCCGCCGGCGGGGTTCTCGGCCGCGGGTTCCGCCCGTTGTCGGGGAGGGCGTTGGCTAAGGTTGCCGCGTGGAATCGGTCGCGGGAACCAACGGCGATCGGCCCGTCGCGGTGGAGCCGCGGCCGGCCGCCCTGGCGCTGAAGCGCGCCCTCGACGTCACCCTCGCTGCTGCCGGCCTGGTCGTGCTCTCGCCGGTAATGGCGGCGCTCGCCGCCGTCATCGTGGTCGAGGACGGGCTGCCCGTGCTCTTCCGGCAGGAGCGGGCGGGGCTCGACGGCGAGCCGTTCACGATCCTCAAGTTCCGCACCATGATCAAGGACGCCACCTCGCAGGGCGACGGCTTCGCCGTGAACGCGGGCGACGAGCGCATCCTGCGCAGCGGCGACGTCTACCGCCGGTTCGGGCTCGACGAGCTGCCCCAGCTCTGGAACGTGCTGCGCGGGGACATGTCGCTGATCGGCCCCCGGCCGACGCTGCTCGAGCAGATCGAGCGCTACACCCCCCGCCAGCGCCTGCGGCTGCGGATGCGCCCGGGCGTGACGGGGTGGTCGCAGATCCACGGCCGCACGTCGATCCCATGGTCGCGCCGGATCGAGCTCGACGTCTGGTACGTCGAGCACTGGTCGCTGCGGCTCGACGCGCGCATCCTCATGCGCACGATCGGCCAGATGACCCGGCCGGCCGAGGCGTACAAGGGCACCACGGGCGGCTGGGACCTGTGAGCAAGCGCTCGGTGCTCCTGACGTGCGCGGGGCTGCGCGTGGACGTCGTCCGCGCGTTCCGCGAGGCGCTCGACGGGCTGGGCTGGGACGGCGACGTGGTGGCCGTCGACGCGAACCCGCTCGCCCCCGCGCTCGTGAAGGCCGACCGCGGCGTCGTCGTGCCGCACGCATCGAGCCCGGACTACGTGCCGGCGCTGGCCGAGCTCGTCACCGCCCACGGCGTCCGGGCGGTGCTGCCGCTGGCCGACCTCGACAACGTCGAGCTCGTCGCCGGCCGCGAGCTCATCGAGAGCGCCGGGGCCGCGCTGCTCCTGCCCGACATCGCCGTCGCCGAGGCGATGTTCGACAAGTACCGCTGCCACGAGGCCCTGCTGGCAGCGGGTCTGCCCTCGCCCGACACGTGGATCCCCGAGGATCTGCCCGCCGATCCGCCCCTGCCCCTGCTCGTGAAGCGGCGCTGGGGGTACGCATCGCGCGACATCTACCGCTGCGAGACGCTCGACGAGGTGCGGTTCTTCGTCAGCTACGCCGGGGTGCCGGTCATTGTGCAGCGGTTCTGCCCCGGCGAGCAGTTCTCGATCGACGTCCTCTGCGACCTGGACGGCCGTGCCCTGAACGTGATTCCGCGCACGATGATCGAGTCGAAGGGCGGCGAGTCGATCAAGGGCCAGACCATCGCCGATCCGCGCCTGATCGATCTCGGCCGGCGCGTGGCCGAGGGGCTGCGGCTGGTCGGGCCGGCCACGATCCAGTGCTTCGACGAGCCCGAGGGCCTGCCCGTGACCGACATCAACTGCCGCTTCGGCGGCGCCTTCCCGCTGCCGCTTGCCGCCGGGTCGCGGTATCCCGAGCTGGTGCTGCGGATCGCCTCCGGCGAGCGGGTCGAGCCCCACGTCGGGCAGTTCACGCCCGGTGTCACGATGACCCGGTTCTACGACTCGGTCATCCTGGCGGACGGCGCACGGCCGGCGCAGCCGGGCCGGGTCGCCATCGAGACTGAATAGACGGGGTCAGACCCCTTTTATGCAGAGGCAGCTCGTCGGCGTGGGCGACGAGCGCGGGCCGGTCCCACCAGGCGTTCGTGTGCCCGCACCCGCTCACGCAGGCGGGCCGGGGATCCTGGAAGAGGGCGGCGATGTCGGCCGGGGCGGGACCGATCAGGACGACGACTGCCCCGGCGACCCCCAACGCCACGTCCCTCGGCCGCACCATGGAGTGATCCTACCCGCCGGCGAGGTGTGGAAAGCCGCACTGCGAAGCACGGGTTGGCCCCCTTGGCAGGCGGGCGCCGGTGCGCGAGAGTGGAACCCGTGAAGGCTAGACTCAGAGCCGATGGTCGCGAGCGAACGCGAGCAGCTCGAAGAGCCGCATAGCGTGTATCGGGTCCTCATCGTCGACGACCACGCGGGGTTCCGCCGGTGCGCGCGCGAGCTCCTCACGTCGGAGGGCTTCGCGATCGTCGGAGAGGCAGGGGACGGCGAGGAGGCTGTGCGCATGGCGGCCGCATCGACGGCCGACCTCGTGCTGGTGGACGTCCAGCTCCCGGACACGGACGGCTTCGCTCTCGCCGAGCGGCTGCTGAGCATGGACCCGGATCGCCCGGTCGTGCTCGTGTCGAGCCGCGACCGCAGCGACTACGGCGGCCTTGTCGACGAGAGCGGGGCGCGGGGGTTCCTCTCGAAGGACGAGCTCTCCGGGGACTCGCTGCGGGAGCTCCTGGAATGACCGTTCGGACACGCGCCGGTCCCCCCGACCGGACCGAGATGCTCCAGATCCTCCTGGCCGCCGCCGCGATCGCCGCGGCGGCCGCTGCCGCGCTCGTAAGCCTCACCAGCGACCACGCACCGGGGCCGGTCGGGCACGCAGCGATCAGCGTCGTCCTCTGCATCACCTTCGTCGGCGCCGGCCTGCTGGCGCTCGAGACGCCGCCCTACGGCCGCTTCGGCCTGTTGCTGGCGGCGGTCGGCTTCTCGTCCCTCCTCGGGGCGCTGCACGATGCGAACGGTGCGCTCCCGTACACGGTCGGCGTGCTCTCGGCCAACCTGGTGTTCGCCGTGCTCGCCGAGACCGTGCTCGCCTACCCCAAGGGCGTGCTCGGCTCCCGCAGGAACCGGCTCCTGGTTCTGGCCGCATACCTCAACGTCGTCGTGCTCCAGGCCGTGGCGGTGCTCTTCGACCCGCTCACGCGCTGGGACAGCGCGCACCCGGAGAACCTCGCGCTGGTGTCGTCGCACGAGACGCTCTCGACGGTGCTCGAGGAGGCCGAGGGCGCGATCGCGATCCTGATCGCCCTGGCCGTCGCGGCGGTGCTCGTGCGGCGGGTGCGGGCCGCGACACCGCCGGGGCGGCGCCACCTGACCCCGGTGCTGTACGGCGGCTCCGGCGGCCTCCTCTGCTTCGCCGTCGGTCTCGTGCTGGCGCCGATCTCCTCCCCGGCGGCCGTGGCCGGCATCGGCCTCGGCCTGCTGGCGTCACTCGCCCTGCCGCTGGCGTTCATCGTCATGGTGGTACGCGCCCGGCTCTCCGGTGCCGCCGTCGGCGAGCTGCTCGCCGAGCTGCACGAGGGGAGCGAGGCGCCCGACCTGCAGGGGGCGCTGCGGCGGGCGCTCGGCGACCCGGGGCTCGAGGTCGGCTACCTGCGCGAGGAAGGCCGGTACGTCGACGCCCGCGGCCGCGAACTCGCCATGCCCGAGCCCGGCGGCGCGCGCGTGGCCACGCCGATCCAGAACCACCAGGAGGCCGTGGGCGTCCTCGTCCACGACCGCGCCCTGGCCCTGCGCGGCGGCCTGCTGGAGGCGGTCAGTGCGGCGGCCGGCTTCGCGCTCGCGAACGAGCGGGCGCTGGAGGCGGTGCGCCGGATGGAGAATCGCAACCGCGTGCTCATGGACGCGATTCCCGACATGATGCTGCGCCTCGGGCGCGACGGGACGTACCTGGACGCCCATGCAGAGAACGAGTCCGAGATGTTCCTGCCTGCGGCCGAGATCATCGGCCGCAACATCTGCGACTTCCTGCCGCCGTCGGTGACCGACGCGGCGTTCGCGTGCATGGACCGGGCGCTCGAGTCGGGCACGCTGGCGTCGTTCGACTACGAGTTCGTCGCCGACGGCGTCCACCACAGCCGCGAGGCGCGGATCGTGCCCAGCGGCCCGGACGAGGTGGTGACGATCGTCCGAGACTTCACCGAGCAGCGCCGCGCCCAGGCCGAGCTGAGCCGGCTCGCCGAGGAGCAGGCGGCGCTGCGGCGGGTGGCGACGATCGCCGCCGGCGACGCCGCCCCCGAGGAGGTCTTCCAGGCGGTGACCGAGGAGATCTGCGCGCTGCTCCGGCTCGCCTCGGCGCTGCTGCTGCGGTTCGAGGACGCCGGCTCGGCGACTATCGTGGGCAAGTTCGGCGAGCCGACGGACGACTTCCTCATCGGTGACCCGGTCCCGACGGCCGACGGCGCCGCCTCGACCGTGCGTCGCACCGGCGCGCCCGCACGGGTCGCCTATGCCGACCTCGAGGGCGAGATCGCCGACCAGATGCTGGCGCTCGGCTTCCGGGCCAGCATCGCCGTGCCGATCCAGGTCGCCGGCTCGCCCTGGGGCGCGATCGTGGCGGCGCTGCGCGAGGCCGAGGACGTCCCCGAGGAGACCGACCAACGGCTGGAGGCGTTCGCCGAGCTCGTTGCGCTGGCAGTGGCGAGCGCGCAGGCCCGCGACGACCTGGCCGCCTCGCGGCGGCGGATCATCGAGGCGGGCGATGCGGAGCGGCGCCGGATCGAGCGCAACCTCCACGACGGCGCCCAGCAGCGCCTCGTCGCGCTGTCGGTCGGGCTGCGGCTCGCCCAGGGCAAGATCCGCGAGTCGCCCGCGGAGGCGGGCGAGCTGGTCGCCAACGTCGCTTCCGAGCTCGCCCACGCCCTGCGCGAGCTGCGCGAGCTGGCCCAGGGGATCCACCCGGCCGTGCTCACCGAGCGGGGGCTGGCGACGGCCCTCGACGTGCTCGCCGCGAGGACGCCGCTCCCGGTCGAGCTCGACGTCCAGGTGGACGACCCGCTTCCGGCGCCGGTCGAGGCCGCGGCCTACTACGTCGTCTCCGAGGCGCTCGCGAACGTGGTCAAGCACGCCCGCGCGGACGCCGCCCGCGTCCGCATCGTGCGTATGAACGGCCACGCCGTGGTCGACGTGTGGGACGACGGCGCCGGCGGTGCCGACCCCGACCACGGCTCCGGCCTCTGTGGCTTGCGCGACCGGGTGGAGACGCTGAACGGCCGGCTCGTCGTCGAGAGCCCGTCCGGACGGGGCACGCGCATCCGCGCCGAGCTGCCCGTGACATGAGCATCACGTTTCTCTTCTGCGACGTCGAAGACTCGACGGGCCTCCTGACCCGGCTCGGCGACGAGTACCTCGACGTGCTCGGCGACGTCCGCAAGCTGGTGCGGGCGGCGGTGTCGAGCGCCGGCGGGCAGGAGATCGAGTGCCGCGGCGACGAGGCGTTCTGCGTGTTCGACGTGCCCGCCGACGCCGCCACCGCGGCGATCGAGATCCAGCGCGGGTTCGCGAAGCACGAGTGGCCCCACGGCGAGCGGGTGCGCATCCGGCTCGGGATGCACACCGGCGAGGCCGAGCGCTCGGGCTCGGGCTACGTCGGCATCGACGTGCACCGGGCCGCGCGCATCTGCCAGGCGGCCCACGGCGGCCAGGTGCTGGCCTCCGAGGAGGCGGCCCGCCCGCTGGGCCCGATCGCGCGCGCCCTCGGCGACTACCAGTTCCACGGCCTGCGCGAGCCCGAGCGCGTGTTCCAGCTCGTCGCCGACGACCTCCCGGCCCAGTTCCCGCCGCTGCGGAACGCGCACGAGCACACCCGCGCGACCAGGGTGGTGATCGCGGACGACTCGACCCTCCTCCGCGAGGGCCTGGCGCGGCTGCTGGAGGAGGCGGGCATCGAGGTCGTCGGGCAGGCGCGCAACGCCGGCGAGCTTCTGCTCAAGGTGCGCAGCTACAACCCGGACGTCGCCATCGTCGACATCCGCATGCCGCCCACGCAGACCGACGAGGGCATCCGGGCGGCCCGCGAGATCCGGGCGAAGCACCCCGCCACCGGCGTGCTCGTCCTCTCCCAGCACGTGGCCCACACCTACGCCACCGAGCTCCTGAGCGAGAGCGCCGAGGGCCTCGGGTACCTGCTGAAGGACCGCGTCGCCGACGTCGAGGAGTTCACCGCGGCCGTCCGCCGCGTCGGCGAGGGCGGGTCGGCGCTCGACCCGCTCGTCGTGTCCGAGCTCGTCGGCCGCTCCCGCCTGGACGACCCCGTGTCCGACCTCACGCCGCGGGAGCGCGAGGTGCTCGAGCTGATGGCGGAGGGCCGCTCCAACCAGGCCATCTGCCGGCGGCTCTTCGTCTCGCCGCGGGCCGTCGAGAAGCATGTGACGAGCATCTTCGCCAAGCTCGGCCTGCCGGCGGCGCCCGAGGACCACCGCCGCGTGCTCGCGGTGCTCCGCTTCCTCGGGTCGTAGGTAAACCGCCCGGCGCGAAGTTCGGGCCTCCCCACCCACGGATGCCAGCCGGCCGTATTTCGCCCGCGGGCCGGCGCAGGCATGGTGTCGGGGTCCCGATGCAAACACACACAAAAGGTGGAATATGCACGCCCTGGTGAACCGCCTGGCCGGCGCCGACCGGCGCTGGGTGGGCCTTGCGGTGATCGTCACCGCCCAGTTCATGGTCGTCCTCGACGTGGCGATCGTGAACGTGGCGCTGCCCACGATCAAGACCGACCTGCACTTCAGCGAGTCGAGCCTGCAGTGGGTCGTCACCGCCTATTCGATCCTCTTCGGAGGCATGCTCCTGCTCGGCGGCCGGATGGCCGACCTGCTCGGCCGCCGGCGGCTCTTCATGGCCGGGCTGGCGCTCTTCACCGTCAGCTCGCTGCTCGACGGCCTGGCCTGGTCGGAGGGATCGCTGATCGCCTTCCGGTCGCTTCAGGGGCTCGGCGCGGCGCTGGTCTCGCCGGCGGCGCTGTCGACGCTGACGGTCATGTTCGAGGAGGGGCGCGAGCGAAACATGGCGCTCGGCATCTGGGGAGCCGTCTCCGGCAGCGGCGGCGCTGCCGGCGTCCTCCTGGGCGGCGCGCTCACGAGCTCGCTCAGCTGGTCGTGGGTGTTCTTCATCAACGTCCCGGTCGGCGCCCTGGTGCTCTTCCTGAGCCCGCGGCTCTTGACCGAGAGCCGGATGGAGACGGCGCGGCGGCACTTCGACCTGCCCGGCGCCGCATCCATCACTGCGGGGCTGATGATCCTCGTCTACGCCATGACCCGGGCCGTCCAGCACGGCTGGGGGACGGCGGAGACGATCGGCCTCCTGGCCGCGTCGGCCGTCCTGGTAGCCGCGTTCGTCGGCATCGAGCTGCGCTCCGAGGCGCCGCTCCTGCCGATGCGGCTCTTCCGGCTGCGCACGCTGACCGGCTCGAACGCCGCCGGCCTGCTGCTGGGGGCGGCCACGTTCTCCCAGTTCTTCCTGCTGACGCTGTACATGCAGCAGGTGCTGGGGTACTCCGCCATGGAGACCGGCGTCGCCTACATCGTGCTCACACTGGCCATCATCGTGATGGCGAACGTCGCCCAGGCGCTCGCGCTGCGGTTCGGCGTGCGTCGGGTGCTGCCCGCCGGCCTCGCCATGGAGGCGGTGGCACTCGCCCTCTTCGCCGAGGTGCCCGTCTCGGGCCACTACTTCTGGAACCTGTTCCCGGGGTTCCTGATCGGGGGCGTCGGGATGGCGCTGGGCTTCGTCCCGCTCACGATCGGGGCGCTCGCCGGCGTCCGGCCTGCCGATGCCGGGGTCGCGTCCGGCCTGGTCAACACGGCCCAGCAGGTGGGCGGCGCGGTCGGCGTGGCGGCCGCGACCACCATCGCTACGACGTCGACGAGCAACTACCTCGGCGCACACCCGGGCGCGGCGGCCGGCGTCGCCCTGACGCACGGCTTCGCCTCGGCGTTCTGGGTGCTGGCCGGGATCGCGGTGCTGGCTGCGGTCGTCGCCGCGGTCGTCGTCGAGTCGAAGCCCGCGATGGCTCCGGCCGAGCCCGAGCCCGGGGAGCTCGTGCTCGAGCGGGCCGCGTGATCGCCCGCCGGGCCCGGCGGGACCTCCTGCCCGTCGGGCCCGGAACAGGTGCTCAGCGGCTCGCGGGCTCGCGGGCGAACCGGCGGAAGAGCGGCTCGACCTCGTCGGCCGGCACCGCCGGGCTGAACAGGAAGCCCTGGCCGAGGGCGCACCCCTCCCGCTTCAGGAACTCGCACTGCTCCCGGGTCTCGATGCCCTCGGCCAGGGCCTCCGCGCCGATGTTGCGGGCGAGCTGGATGATCGTCGTCGCGATCGCCTTCGCGTGGCTGCTGTCCGGAATGTCGCGCACGAAGGCGCGGTCGATCTTCAGGGTCGACACCGGCATCTCCGTGAGCCGGCTGAGCGACGAGTGGCCGGTGCCGAAGTCGTCGATCGCGAGCCTCACGCCCTCGCGGTGCAGGTCGTGCAGGATCTCCTGCGTGCGGTCGGGCTCGACCATTGCGCTCGACTCGCTCACCTCGACGACGATCTGGCCGGGCTCGAGGCCGCTTGCGCGGATCGTTCGCAACAGGCCGTCGGCCGCGTCGCGGCTCCAGCGCCCGATCGGGATGTTGACCGCCGCCCGGATGCCCATCTCGCCCGTCGCCCAGGGGCGCGAGACGCGGCAGACCTCCTCCAGCACCCACTCGGAGATGGCCGTGATCAGGTCGGTGCGCTCGGCGACGGGGATGAACGCCGCCGGCGCCAGCATCCCGTCCTGCGGGTGGTTCCAGCGGATGAGCGCCTCGACGCCGACCATGTGCATGTCCTCGAGGCGCAGGATCGGCTGGTAGTGGAGCACGAACTCGCCCCGCTCGAGCGCCAGCTGCATCCGGGCGGTGAGCGGCACCTGCGTGCCGCCGTTCCCGGCGGCGGCGGCCTTGGGCGCGCCGCGCGCGAGCTCCTTCGAGCGGTACATCGCGGCGTCGGCCCGCCGCAGGAGCTCGTCGCGGCTGCCGGCGTCGTTGGGGTAGAGCGCGATGCCGACGCTGCCGCCCGCCGCGACGGTCGTCCCGTCGATCGTGGCCGGTATGGACAACGCCTGCGCGATGTGGTCGGCGATGGTGTGCGCGATCTCGCGCGCGCTGGGTGACCCTTCCACCGGGAGATCGGCCGCCAGGACGAGGAACTCGTCGCCGCCGTGGCGGGCGACGAGGTCGGGGGCCCGGGTCGCCCGCTCGCGCCGGCGGGCGACCTGGCGCAGGAGCTGGTCGCCGGTCTGGTGGCCGTACGTGTCGTTCACGTGCTTGAAGTCGTCCAGGTCGACGTAGAGCACCGCCACCTCGCGCCCGTGCCGCTGGGCGCGGGCGAGCGCCAGGTCGAGGTGCTCGGCGAACATCAGCCGGTTGGGCAGTCCGGTGAGATCATCGTGGTAGGCCAGGTAGGCGACCCGGCGGTCGACGTGCTTGCGGGCGGTGATGTCGCGCCCGATCTCCGCAACGCCGATCACGTCGCCGGCTGCATCGGCGATCGGCGACACCGAGAGCGACACGTGCACCTCGGAGCCGTCGCGGCGCACGCGCAGGGTCTCGAGGCCCTCGACCGGCTGGCCGCGGCGCACGAGCGCGAGCATCGCCGGCGTCTCGCCGGGGCGACCGCGCGGCTCGACGATCGAGATCGGCCGGCCGATCGCCTCGGCGGCCGCGTGGCCGTAGAGCCGCTCGGCGCCCGGGTTCCACGACTCGATCACGCCTTCAGGAGAGAGCGAGACGATGGCGTCGTCTGACGATTGCACGATCGCCGCCAGGTCGGAGAGGGCGCGCTCGGAGCGGCGCCGCTCGCCGAGGTCGCGCACGTGCAGCACGTGCAGCCGCCGGGCCAGGCCAACCACCGGCGCACCCGAGATCTCGGCCGGGAACGTGCCGCCGTCCGCCCGCCGCGCAGTCACGTCGTGCCGGCCCTCCTGCGCCCAGACCGGATCGCCGACCAGCATTCCGTCGCCGAGCGCGCGGCCGACGGCGGTGTCGCGACCTCGGCCGAACATCCGCTCGGCGGCCGGGTTGAGCTCGACGACGGTGCCGTCCTCGGCGACCACGACGACCGCGTCCGGCGCCGAGGCCATCACGGCACGGGCGAGGGCGTCGTGGCGGTCGTGGCGGCGGGCGGCCGAGATCGCCGCGGCGCCGGCGGCAACGAGCAGGGCCACCCAGACGAGCGCCGGGCCCGCCCGCCAGTACCACGCGGTGCCGGAGCCGGCGAAGAGCCACCAGGCGGCCGCGATCGCGGCGCCGACGGCCCCCACCCACCAGATCGCGCCATGATGCCGTCGCACCCGGCTCATCCCGGAAAGATACGACGGGGCCGGTCGCGATCCTGCGCGGCGGCTCCCCGCGGGGACGTACGCTTGTCGCATGCACAGCCGGCTCCTGCCCGTCGTGGCCGTCGGCACCGCGATCCGCGTGAGACGGGGAGGATCCGACCGGTGGTCCGCTACCACGCCCCCGGCCGCGTCAACCTGATCGGCGAGCACACGGACTACGCCGGCGGCCTCGTCCTGCCGGTGGCGATCGACCGCGGCGTGACCCTGACCTGCGAGCCGGCCGACCGGATCAGGCTGCGCTCGGACGTCGACCCCGGCGGGTTCGGCCGCTACGTTGCGGCGCTGGCGGCAGAGCTCGCGGCGCTCGGCATCGTCGCGCGCATCGAGGGGCGGCTCGAGGCCGATCTCCCCGCCGGCGCCGGCCTGGCCTCGTCGGCCGCACTCCTGGTGGTGGTCGGCCTGGCGCTGCTCGACGCGGCCGGCGCCGAGCTCGACCCGATGGAGCTCGCCGACGTCTGCCGGCGGGCCGAGGAG
>JBKPMQ010000185.1:0-5156 GCA_046732235.1 Actinomycetota bacterium | reverse complement strand
GTGCATCGCCGTCTGCGCCACCGACGCGCCGCTCGAGGCGCAGCAGCTCCGGCGGCTGGCGCTGCGGCCGCTGCTGGGGCTGGCCAGGGCCGGGTCGTACGCGTCGAACGGCTCCGGCGAGATCGCGGTCGCGTTCACGGTCGCCGAGGACGAGGGCTTCCCGCTCGGCCGGCTCTCGCCCCTCTTCGCCGCAGCCTACGAGGCCGCCGAGGAGGCGGTCTACAACTGCCTCGTCGCCGCGCGGCCGGGGCGGCGCCGCAACGGGCGGATGCAGGACGAGTTCCCGGTTCACCTGGTGCGCCGGGGGGCGTAGGATGGCCGCATGGAGGGCATGACCGCCGAGCTTCGGGTGCGCCTGTCCGCGGCCGACGTCCACTACGGCGGCAACCTGGTCGACGGGGCGCACGGCCTGGAGCTCTTCGGCGACGTCGTGACCGAGCTCGCCATCCGCACCGACGGCGACGAGGGCCTGTTCGCCGGCTACGAGAAGGTGGAGTTCCTGGCGCCCCTCTACGGCGGCGACTTCGTCCGCGCGAAGGGCACGATCGTGCGCATGGGCAACACGAGCCGCACGGTCGAGCTCGAGATCTGGAAGGAGATCTCGGCCCGCCCGGATGTGAGCGATTCGGCCGCCGACCTGCTGCCCGAGCCGATCCTCGCCACCCGCGCCCTCGGGACCTACGTCGTGCGCCGCGAGCACCAGCGCGGCCCGGGCGGCGCGGGCATCGTCGCCGGCCAGTAACCCGCCTGACGGGTCAGACCCCGCCTGGGGTTTCCATGCATAAACGGGGTCAGACCCCTTTTATTCATGTCCCCGGCGCTTCCTGCGCTGCGGGCCCGGGCATCGCCGCCGGCCAGTGATGCCCGGTGCCGAGGCACCGGCTATTCAGGGCTAGACGGTCAGCTCGACCGCGGGCTTCGCGCTCGCGAGCAGCGCCGTCACGCGCGGCTCGGTGACCTCGTCGAAGTGCTCGTAGAACTGGCTGACGGCGTGGAAGCGCTGCGGCGCCCGCAGGGTGACGAGCCGGTCGCACTCGCGCTCGAGGCGCTCGACCGCGAGTCGCGGCAGCACCGGGAGCGCGATCACGGTCTGGCGCGCTCCGGCGTTGCGCACGGCCGCGAGCGCGGCCCGGATCGAGGCGCCGGTGGCGGCGCCGTCGTCGACGATCACCGCGGTGCGCCCGACCAGCATCATGGGCGTGCCACCGCGGAGCCGATCGTCCATCTGGCGGGCCTGCGCCGTCGCCGCGTCGTAGGCGCTGTCGACCTGCGCGGAGGTGAGCCGGCCGGCGACCCGGCGGTTCGTGTAGCGCTCCCCTTGGGGCGCGACGGCGCCCATCGCGAGCTCCGGATGGCCGGGCGTTGCTACCTTGCGGACGCACAGGACGTCGAGCGGGAGATCGAGCAGCCGGGCGGCCTCGGCGGCCACCTCGACGCCGCCGCGGGCGAGCCCGATGACCGTCACGTTCGCCTTCTTGCGCAGCTCCGGCATCGCCGCTGCCAGGGCCGCTCCTGCCTGGGTGCGGTCGTGGAACACCCCGCGATCATGCCCAAGGGGAGCGCGCCGGTCAAGGTTTGCAAAGGACGATTTGGCCGCAACGGGGGCATTGCTATACTGCCCGTCTGGAAAAGCAGAGGCATCTCGCCCCTCACCTCTCCGGCCTCGGGCCGGGAGGTTCAACCGAATCGTTCGGCTATTGCCTCCGTGGCGGAGGCGTAACTCGGGTGCTTTCGGCACCCATTTTTTCGTGTCGAGGAGAGGAGCTCCAAGGGTTGAGGATGATCGTGAGTAGGCAGAGGTCTTGAGGCCCCGCAGGCAGCTCGACCAACGGCCCCAAGAGCCGACCACCCGGATCAACGAGGCGATCCGCGTCCCACAGGTGCGGTTGATCGACGCCGACGGGACGCAGATCGGCATCAAGAGCACAGACGAGGCCCAGCGGTACGCCTGGGACAAGAACCTCGACCTGGTCGAGGTGGCGCCGGAGGCCCGCCCGCCCGTATGCCGGGTCATGGACTACTCGAAGTACCGGTACGAGCAAGAGCAGAAGGCCAAGCTCGCGCGCAAGCACCAGTCGACGATCACGATCAAGGAGATCAAGCTGCGGCCGAAGATCGGCGTCGGCGACTACGAGACCAAGAAGGGTCACGTGGTCCGATTCCTGAAGAGCCGGGCGAAGGTCAAGGTCACGATCATGTTCCGCGGGCGTGAGATGACGCATCCGGAGCGGGGACGCGACCTGTTGCTCCGGCTCGCCGAGGACGTGAAGGACCTCGGGTCGATCGAATCTCAGCCGCTGCAGGACGGACGGAACATGGTGATGATGCTGGCGCCGCACAAGGCGGCAGCACCCGCCGCGAAGGCGGACGACGCGCCCGCAGAGGCCGCCGACGAGGCCGCCGCCGGCGCCTGAAGGAGATCCGACGATGCCAAAGATGAAGACGTCTTCCGCCGCGAAGAAGCGGTTCCGGTTGAGCGCGGCGGGCAAGGTGCTGCGCCGCCGCGCGTTCCGGACGCACCTGCTCGAGCACAAGAGCGCCAAGCGGCGGCGGGTGAAGCGGCATGTCAAGAAGATGGTCCCGGCCGATCGAAACGAGGCGCTGCGCCTCCTGGGAAAGCGATAGGAGCTCGACGATGGCACGCGTGAAACGCAGCGTCAACGCCAAGAAGAAGCGCCGCGAGGTGCTCGAGGCCGCGAAGGGCTACCGCGGGCTGAAGAAGAACACCTACCGCAAGGCGAAGGAGCAGATGCTGAAGTCGCTCTCCTACGCCTACCGCGACCGGCGGGCGCGGAAGCGCGACTTCCGCAGGCTCTGGATCATCCGCATCAACGCTGGCGCCCGCCAGAACGGCCTCTCCTACAACCAGTTCATGCACGGCCTGCGGAAGGCCGAGATCGAGCTCGACCGCAAGGTGCTGGCCGACCTCGCCGTCTCCGACCCGAAGGCGTTCGGGGCGCTCGCCCAGGCAGCCAAGGCCGCGCTTGCCGCATGACGGGCTCCCCGCCGTGGAGCCGATCACGTCCCACGGCAACGCCCGGCTGAAGCACGCGCGCAAGCTCCAGGCCCGCCGGCACCGGCGCGCGCTGGGGCAGTTCCTGGCCGAGGGAGAGGACATCGTCGAGGAGGGGCTCGCGGCGGGCATCCTGCCCGTGGAGACGCTGATCGCGGCCGACCGCCCCCCGGACGAGGGTCTGATTGCGCGCCTCGCGCGCGGCGGCCCGGTGCTCCCGGTGCGCGACTCGCTGCTCGCCGAGGTCGGCGGGCTCGGCCACCCGGCCCGCGTGATCGCGCTCTACGAGATCGCCTCGCTCCCGCGTGAATATCCGGTGCCTGGCACCGGATATTCACCCCTGGCGGTCTACCTGCACCGCGTGATCGATCCCGGCAACGTCGGCACCGTCGTGCGGGCGTGCGGGGCGCTCGGGCCGGCGCGGCTCGCGCTCTCGCCGGGATGCTCCGACCCGCTGGCCGGGAAGGGTGTGCGGGCCTCGATGGGCGCGGTCTTCCGCGTCCCGATCGAGACGGGCGCCGACCTGCCCGGGGACGGGGTCCGCGTCGCCCTCGTCGCCGAAGCGGGTACCCCCCTGTGGGAGGTCGACCTCACCGGCCCGGCGACGCTCGCCGTCGGCGCCGAGCGGCACGGCTTACCCGCCGAGGTCGTGGAGGCCTGCGACGTCGTCTGCGCGATCCCGCAGGCGGCGGGCGCCGAGTCGCTGAACGCGGCCCAGGCGGCCACCCTCGCGCTCTACGAGGCCGTCAGGCAGCGATCGGCTCAGGCCGCGAGCGAGAACGGCGGATAGCGGTCGGTCACCAGGGTGAAGGCGTAGCCCGTCACCCGGTTCGCCCACCGGAACACGCCCTCGACGAACTCGAACGCCCCCCGCGGGTAGCGGCCCGTGAACAGGACCGCGAACCACACGAAGACGACCACGAAGAACGCCGCGATCCCCAGGAAGATGAGCACGATGTAGTGCGGGATCGCCAGGAGCCACTTCACGAGCGGCAGCCAGCGGTTGAGCTCCGGGCCCGCCACCTCCGGGTAGTCGAGATGCACCGACTGGTGCTCGTCGGTGGACGGGTAGCGGTCGTCCATCAGCGCCATATAGGCGGCCACGCGGCTCGAGAAGCGGGTCAGCTCGAGATTCCATGCGTACCACCAGCGCGGGTACTTCTGCCGGAAGAGCAGCATCAGCACGACCGGCAGGACGACAGTGCCGCCCGCGGCCGCGAACTCCGCGCCGGTGCGGTTCCCGGGGGTCTCCTGGAAGCCGGCGGTGGCCTGCTCGAGCAGCGCCAGGATGATGGCGATCGGGATGACCCAGAAGATCCGCAGCGCGCTCGACAGCCGGTCCAGGGGGCGGTCGGGGTAGTCGACCGAGAATGTCACTGGATACGGTTGCATGGCCGTCACCCTATCGCTCCTCCCGCTCGGGTCGCCACCCAGACGGAGTCGGTCGAACCCGGCTCGAGCGGACGCCGATCGAACCAGCCGTACGCCCGGACCCGCGCGAACCCGGCCTCTTCGAGGAGCCTCCGCCAGCCCTCCGGCGCGACCCACCAGAGCTCCATCTCGGCACACACGTCGCCCGCGCGGACGGCCAGCTCGAGCCTGTGGGCGTCCGCGTCCCAGAGCGCCCGCTCCTCGATCCCGGGCTCCCGCTCGATCCAGCGCCCATGGGTCTCGGTGATGTCGAGCCGGTCGGGGTGGAAGACGTCGAAGGCAAGCGTGCCGCCGGGGTCGAGCCGGTCGTGCAGCGCCCGCAGGGCGGACAGCCGCTCGCCGTCGTCGCGGAGGTGCAGGAACGCCCGGAACGGCACGGTCACGAGCGGGAACGTGCCCAGATCGGGCAGGTCGCGCATGTCGGCGCGCACGAGCGTCAGGGCCAGCCCATGCGGCCGCGCCCGCCTGCGGGCGAGGTCGAGCATCGCCTCGGACGTGTCCACGCCGACCACGGGGACGCCCGCGAGCGCGGTGGGCACGGCCACGCGGCCCGAGCCGACGCCGATCTCGAGCACGGGCCCGCGGCTCTCGACGGCGAGATCGACGTAGAACGGGATGTCCTCGGTGACCGAACGGCACCAGACGTCGTAGCGCTCGCCGAGGCGGTCGTAGGCGGAGGGCGGCGTCCCGATGCTAACTACACTACCCGGCC
>JBKPMQ010000184.1:0-4349 GCA_046732235.1 Actinomycetota bacterium | reverse complement strand
CCCTCGGCATCCTCTCGACGCCGTCGACGTGGGACGTGTACAGCGATCGTGTGTCGCACCTGTTCCTGCCGGCGCTGACACTCGGGATCGGCCTCTACGGCGAGTACTCGCTGGTCGTGCGCTCGTCGATGCTCGAGACCCTCGGCGAGGATTACGTGCTCACCGCCCGCGCCAAGGGGATGCGCAACTGGGCGATCGTCTGGAAGCATGCGCTGCGAAACGCGATGCTCCCGCTCGTCACGCTGATCGCCCTCTCGCTTGGCTCGATCGTCGCCGGGGCGATCGTGGTCGAGGACGTGTTCTCCTATCCCGGCATCGGCCTGGCCACGATCGACGCGATCAGCAAGCGCGACTATCCCGTGCTGCAGGGGATCTTCCTGATCCTGACCCTGTCGGTGATCGTGGCCAACTACATCGCCGACCTGGTCTACTTCAAGCTCGACCCGCGGGTGACCGAGTGACCGAAGCGATCCAGCTCGCCGACACGCCGGTCGCAACTCCGACGACGCGGCGCGGCTTCCTCCGCGAGGTCATGCTCGGTCAGCGGGTGGCGCTCATCGGCGCGGTCGTGCTGCTCTTCTTCCTCGTCATCGCCGTCATCGGGCCCTGGATCGAGCCGTACAGCACGACGACGCAGGTCGGCCCGGTGTACCAGGCGCCGACCGGCAAGCACCTGCTGGGGCTCGACGACGGCGGCATCGACATGCTGTCCATGGTGATCGCGGGGGCGCGTGTCTCGATGATCGTCGGGTTCGCCGGGGCGGCCGTGGCGATGATCATCGGCGGCGGGATCGGCCTCCTCTCGGGGTACTTCGGCGGCAAGACCGACATCACGCTGATGCGGATCACCGACTACTTCCTGGTGATCCCCGACGTGCCGCTCATGATCGTGGCGGCGGCGGTGTTCGGGCGCAGCCTCCTGAACGTCATCCTGATCATCGGGGTGATCTACTGGACGAGCACCGCACGGCTGATCAGAGCCCAGGTGAAATCCGTCCGCGAACGGGTCTACGTGAAGCGTGCCCGAGCGCTCGGGGGCGGCCACGGGCGCCTCGTCTGGAAGCACATCACGCCCCAGGTCGCGCCGCTGCTCGTCGCGAACACCGTGCTCACGATCGCGATCGCCGTCTTCGCCGAGACGTACATCGCCTTCCTCGGCCTGGAGGATCCGTCCACGATCTCGTGGGGCAAGCTGATCCAGAACTCGCTCACCGGCGGCGCCATCTTCCACAAGGCGTGGTGGGCGATCATCCCGCCGGGCCTGTGCGTGACCATCGTCATCCTGGCGGCGACGATGATGGGCCAGGCGATGGAGGATGCGCTCAACCCGCGCCTGCGCGTCGGCCATCTGTCCGTGCGCCGGTTCCGCCTGCGCCCCTTGCGAGGGAGGCTCGACTCCGAGTGACGCCGGCGGCTCCCGTGCTCAGCGTCGACGGCCTGGAGGTCTGGTTCGACGTGCCCGGCGGCGAGCTGCACGCCGTCCAGGGCGTCGCGTTCGACCTGTATCCGGGCGAGCGGATGGGGCTCGTGGGCGAGTCGGGCTGCGGGAAGACGACGACCATCCTCGCGCTCATGGGGCTGCTGCCGCCGAGCGCGACCGTGGCGGGGCGGGTGCTCCTGGAGGGCGAGGACGTGCTCGCGAAGGGCGAGGAGACGGTCGCGCCCCACCGCTGGCGCGACATCGCCATGGTGTTCCAGGGGGCGATGAACGCGTTCAATCCGGTCAAGACCGTCGGATCGCAGATCATCGAGCCGATGGAGCTCCACGGGGTCGCCTCCGGTCGGGCCGCCCGCACCCAGGCCGCGGAGCTGCTCGAGATGGTCGGGATCGCCGGGTCGCGCGCCGACCGGTACCCGCACGAGTTCTCGGGCGGCATGCGCCAGCGGGCGGCGATCGCCATGTCCCTCGCGTGCAACCCGAAGGTGCTCCTCGCCGACGAGCCGACGACGGCGCTCGACGTGATGGTGCAGGCCCAGATCCTCGAGCTGCTCGTGCGGCTGACCGAGGACCTCGGGCTGGCGATGATCCTGGTCACCCACGATCTGCCCGTCGTGGCCCAGGTGTGCCGGCGGGCGGCGGTGATGTACGCGGGCAAGGTGGCGGAGTCCGGGCCGATCGAGACGCTCTTCCACGACCCCCGCCATCCGTACACCCGGATGCTCTTCCAGGCGACGCCCGACCTCCACGGCGACGAGGAGGTCACGTCGATCCCGGGCGCGCCGCCGCGCCTCGACCGCGAGGTGGTCGGCTGCCCGTTCCACCCCCGCTGCGACTCGGCCTTCTCGCGCTGCCCGCAGGAGGAGCCGCGCCTGCGCGAGGTCGCCGACAACCACACCGCCGCCTGCCACCTGAACGACGTGCCCGCGCAGGTGGCGCGGTGAGCCCCGCCGAGACCGTCTCCGTGACGGCGGACGGCGCCCTGCTCGAGGTCGAGGGCCTCGTCACCCGCTATCCCGTCCCGCGCGGGTTCGTCGGCACGCTGGCGCGCCGGGAACAGCACTACGTGCACGCCGTCGAGGGCGTCGACTTCTCGGTCGCCTCGGGGGAGATGCTGGCGCTGGTCGGGGAGTCGGGGTGCGGCAAGACCACCACCGCGCAGACGGTGATGCGCATGGTCGACGCCGACGCCGGCCGGATCCTCTTCCGCGGCCAGGACATCTCGCGGCTCACGCACCGGCAGCTGCGGCCGCTGCGGCGCGAGATGCAGATCATCTACCAGGATCCGTACGAGTCGCTCGACCCCCGGTACCGCGTGCGCGACACCGTCGCCGAGCCGCTCCTGATCCACGGCATCGGCGGGAACGCGGCCGAGCGCGACGCGCTGGTGGTGCAGGCCCTCGTCCAGGCGGGCCTGCAGCCGCCCGAGCTCTACCTCGACCGGTACCCGCACGAGCTCTCCGGCGGCCAGCGGCAGCGGGTCGCGATCGCCGCGGCCATGGTGCTCAAGCCGAAGCTCCTGCTCGCGGACGAGCCGGTGTCGATGCTCGACGTGTCGGTGCGCGCCGGCATCCTGCGCCTGCTGGACGAACTGCGCCGCGACGGCCTGGCCATCCTGATGATCACGCACGACCTGTCGACGGCCGCGCACTTCGCGGATCGGATCGCGGTGATGTACCTCGGCCGGATCGTGGAGGAGGGCCCGGCGAAGGACGTCGTCCGCAACCCGCTCCACCCGTACACGAAGGCGCTGATCTCGGTCGTGCCCAAGCGCGATCCGCGCGACTCCACGGCGCCGCAGATCCTCACGGGCGAGACGCCGAACCCGGTCCACATCCCGTCCGGCTGCCGCTTCCACCCCCGTTGCCCGATCGCGCAGGAGGAGTGCCGCAGCATCGATCCCGAGCTGCGCCGGCCGGCCTCGGCGACCTCGCCCGAGCACCACGCGGCCTGCATCCTGGCATGACCCGCTGGCGCGACCTGGCCGGGCCCGTGGGCCTCTTCCCGACGGGCGCGCGCAACGCCATCACCGACGTGCCCGGCGTCCTCGTCGGCCACGCCCAGGCGGGCAGCGGCGAGGCGACCGGCGTCTCGGTCGTCGTGCCGCCGCGGCTGCCGGCGCGGGCGGGCGTGAATACGGTGAACGGCGTCGGCGAGCTGACGAAGAAGCTCGAGATCGACGAGTGGGGGATCATCCAGTCGCCCGTGTGGCTGTGCGGCACGCACGCCGTGGGCACCGTCTACCACGGCGCCGTGCTGGCCGCCGGGGGCGATCCCGACAACACGGTCATCCCGGTCGTCGGCGAGTGCGACGACTCCGACATGGGCGACTCGCGCACCGTCACGGTCGACGACGTGAACGCCGCGCTCGCGAATGCGGGCGAGGAGGTCGCCGAGGGGACGGTGGGCGGCGGCACCGGCATGACCTGCTTCGACTTCCCCGGCGGGATCGGCACGGCGTCGCGCATCGTCGACGGCCACGCGATCGGCGTGCTGCTCATGTGCAACTTCGGCGACCGAGAGCGGCTCACCGCGGGCGGCCTGCGCTTCGAGCCGGCGGAGCCGCCGGCGCCGCCCGAGGGCTCGTGCATCGCCGTCTGCGCCACCGACGCGCCGCTGGAGGCGCAGCAGCTGCGACGGCTGGCGCTGCGGCCGCTGCTGGGCCTGGCCCGGGCGGGGTCGTACGCGTCGAACGGCTCGGGCGAGATCGGGGTCGCGTTCACGGTGGCCGAGGCCGACGGCTTCCCGCTCGACCGGCTCTCGCCGCTCTTCGCCGCGGCCTACGAGGCGGCCGAGGAGTCGGTCTACAACTGCCTGGTCGCAGCGCGGCCGGGCCGGCGCCGCAACGGGAAGATGCAGGACGAGTTCCCGGTTCACCTCGTGCGCCGGGGGGCGTAGGATGGCCGCATGG
>JBKPMQ010000183.1:0-8929 GCA_046732235.1 Actinomycetota bacterium | reverse complement strand
CCCTGGAGCCGCGCACGCCGCCCGAGCGGCTGCCCGCATTCGGGCTCGTCGTCGCCGAGGCGGTGTGCGAGGCCTGCTGGCCCGACGCGCAGGTGCGCTGGCCCAACGACGTCGTGGTCGGCGGGCGCAAGCTGGCCGGGGTGCTGGCCGAGCTGCGCGAGGGCCGGCTGGTGGTCGGGGTGGGCGTGAACGCGAACCACACGCCCGACCAGCTGCCGCCGGGCGCGCGGGTGCCGGGGACATCGCTTCGCATCCTGCGCGGCGCGCCGGTCGACCGCGCCCAGCTCCTGGCCGACATCGTCGCCTCGATCGAGGCCCGCTACACGGGGTTCGAGCGGTACGGGTTCACCGGCCTGGAGCGGGACGAGCTGCGGGGGCGCCGGGTCGAGCTCGCCGGCGGTGCGGCCGGCCTCTGCACCGGCGTCGACGAGCAGGGCCGGCTCGTGGTCGACGGGCGCGCGCACACGTCGGCCGAGGTGACCGCGGTTCTCGTGGGGGAAGACGGCGGTGACTACCATGCAGCTGAGGCGAAGGCCGAGTGCCAGGACGGATCCTGATCGCGGCGGTGACGGCCCTCGCGCTCTTCGTCGGAGTGACGGCGGGGCCGGCGAAGGCCGCGGGCGAGCGCCCGCTCGTCCTGGCGATGCGGCTCGACACCGAGATCAACCCCGTCTCCGCGAGCTTCGTCAAGGACTCGATCGCGCGCGCCGAGAACGATCACGCCGCTGCTCTGGTGATCCTGATGGACACCCCCGGCGGCGACTCGAGCTCGATGAACGACATCATCCAGGACGAGCTCCACTCGAAGGTGCCGGTGATCGTGTACGTCGCGCCCGAGGGCGCCCGGGCCGCATCGGCCGGCGCCGTGATCACGATGGGCTCCGACGTTGCCGCGATGGCCCCGACCACGCACATCGGCGCCGCGACCCCGATCGACGCGTCGGGCCAGAACCTCGGCTCCGACCTGCGGCGAAAGGTGCTGCACGACGCCGTCGCGCAGATCACCAGCCTGGCCGCGTCCCACGGCCGTAACACCCGCCTCGCGCGGCTGATCGTGACCAACGCGAGCGAGTACACCGCCTCCCAGGCGCTCCATCGAAACCTGATCGAGCACGTCGCCCGCAGCCTGCCGGTGCTGCTCGGCCAGGTCGACGGGACGACCACGAGCTACACGCAGAAGCAGGTCGTGCTGCACACCGCGAACGCCCGCATCGAGCACATCGGGATGCCCTGGACGCTCCAGCTCCTGAACATCCTGATCGACCCGAACCTGCTCTACCTGCTCTTCCTGGCCGGCATCGTCGGCATCGGCTACGAGGTGCTCCACCCCGGCGTCATCCTGCCCGGGACGCTCGGCGGCGTCGCGCTGATCCTGGCGCTCTTCGGATTCTCGATCGTCCCGATCAACCTCGCCGGCGCCGCGCTGATGATCTTCGGTGTCGTCCTGCTCGCCCTGGAGGCGTGGGTGTCGGCGCACGGCCTGATGGGACTCTCCGGGGTGATCGCGATCGCGGCCGGCGGCCTCATGCTCTTCCGCACGCCGGACGAGGGCGTGAGCCCGTACCTCGCCATCGGCATGAGCGTCGTCGCCGGGCTGCTGCTCGCCTTCGTCGCCACCAAGGTCGTCCAGGCCCGCCACCGGCCGGTGACCGCGGGCGGCGGCACGGGGACCCTCCTCGGCCGCACCGCCGTCGTGCGCACGCGGCTGCAGCCGCGCGGGCAGGTGTACCTGCACGGCGAGCTGTGGCAGGCGGAGGCGGCGGCCGGCGAGGATGTCGACCCCGGCCGTGAGGTCATCGTCGAGGCCGTCGAAGGGCTTACCCTCCGGGTGACCCCCGCGCCGGCGCCCACCACCGAAGGAGCCCCCACGTGATTCCGCTCGTCTCGCTCGCCCCGATCATCGTCGCGGCGGTGCTCGTCGCCTTCGCCATCGCGCTCCTGGCGAGCTCGGTGCGGGTGCTGCGCGAGTACCAGCGCGGCGTCGTCTTCCGGCTCGGCCGGCTGCTGGGCGCGCCGAAGGGCCCCGGCCTCTTCCTGCTGATCCCGATCATCGACCGGATGGTGCAGGTCGACCTGCGGACGATCACGCTGGTCGTGCCGCCGCAGGAGGTCATCACCCGCGACAACGTGCCGGTGCGCGTGAACGCCGTCGCCTATTTCCGCGTGGTCGACCCCACCGCGGCGATCGTCGAGGTGGCCGACTTCGGGCTGGCGACGTCGCAGATCTCACAGACGACGCTGCGCAGCGTGCTCGGCCAGCACACGCTGGACGAGCTCCTGTCCGAGCGCGACAAGATCAACCAGATCCTGCAGCAGATCATCGACGAGCAGACCGCCCCCTGGGGCGTCAAGGTGAGCGTGGTCGAGGTCAAGGACGTCGAGATCCCCTCCGGCATGCAGCGGGCGATGGCGCGGCAGGCCGAGGCCGAGCGCGAGCGGCGGGCGAAGGTGATCGCCGCCGAGGGCGAGTTCCAGGCCTCGTCCAAGCTGGCCGATGCCGCTGCGGTGATCGCCGAGCACCCGATCGCGCTCCAGCTCCGCTACCTGCAGACGCTGCTCGAGATCTCGGGCACGAACAACACCTCCACCGTCCTGCCGGTCCCGCTCGACCTGCTGCGGGCGCTCCGGCCCGGGGGAGAGGCCGGATAGCCCTCGACCTGCGCCGCAGCCCCCTCACGGGGGTGCCTGTCGTCGTGGCGCCGGGCCGGTCGGCCCGCCCGGGCGCGCTCGGGCGGACGACCCGGATCGCGGACGCGGCCCAGTGCCCGTTCTGCGCGGGCCACGAGGCGATGACGCCGCCCGAGGTGCTCGCGCTCGGCCGCGAGGGCGGCGAGGCGGACAGGCCCGGGTGGACGGTGCGCGTCGTGCCCAACAAGTTCCCGGCCATCCCCGGCCAGGAGGTCGTGATCCACGGCCCCGCGCACACGACCGCATTCGCGGAGCTGCCCGATGCGGTCGTGCGCGAGGCGCTCGTCGCCTGGGAGCTGCGCCGCGCCCACCACCGCGAGGCCGGCGCCGCCTACCTGCTCGCGGCGATCAACGAGGGGCCGGCGGCCGGCGCGTCCCTCGACCACTCCCATTCCCAGCTCGTGCCGTTCGACGACCTGCCGCCCGCCGTCGCCGACGAGCTGCCGGCCTTCCGGGGGGAGTGCGCTCTGTGCGCGGCGCTCGCCGGCGAGGACGGGCGCACGATCCGCAGCCACGACGGGCTGCGCACGTTCGCGCCGTCCTGGAGCCGGTTCGCCTACGAGCTCTGGATCGTTCCCGAGGCGCACGGCGGCGAGCCGGCGGGCCCAGGGGCGCTGGCCGACGCGCTGCTGCACGCCGCCCGGAGCCTGCGCGCGGTGCTCGGCGAGGGGCTGGCCTGGAACGCCGTCCTGCACGCGCCGCCGCTTCGCGGCGACGACCCGTTCCACTGGCACGTCGAGATCTGGCCGCGCCTGGCCGTGGCCGCATCCGTCGAGCTGGGCGCGGGCATCTGGGTCAACATCGTCGACCCGGACGTGGCCGCGCGCGAGCTGCGAACGGTCTAGAGATCCGGGGGCAGTCCCCTACTCCGTGCCGGGCTGACCGTCCGAGCTCGGGTCGACGACGTCCCCGACGTCGAGCTCGGTCTGCCCGTCGACGGGCGCCTGCGGCTCCGTCACGCGGGCGATGCTCCCGACGGTGTCGTCGCCGCGCAGGTTCATCAGCCGGACGCCCTGCGTGGGCCGGCCCATGCGCGAGATCCCGTCGACCGCGGTGCGGATGATCGTGCCCTCGCGGCTGATCAGCATCACCTCGTAGCCGTTGCGCACGATCATCGCCCCGGCCAGGCGTCCGCGTGCCTCCGTGTAGCGGATCGTGAGCACGCCCATCGTGCCGCGGCCCTTGGTCGGATACTCCTCGATCCGCGTGCGCTTGCCGAAGCCGTTCTGGGTCACGACCAGCAGGTCCTGCTCGTCGCGGGCGATCTCGACAGCGATCACGTCGTCGCCCTTGCGCAGCTTCATACCGGCGACGCCGGTCGCGTCGCGACCCATCGGCCGCACATCCTTCTCGGAGAAGCGCACCGCCTGGCCGTTGCGCGACACCATCAGCACATCGTCGTCGCCGTCGGTCAGGCGCACGCCGATCAGCTCGTCGCCCTCGCGCACCTTGAGCGCGATGATGCCGTCGGCCCGCAGCACGGTGTCGTACGCCTTGAACTCGGTCTTCTTGACGACGCCGTTCCGGGTCGCGAACAGCAGGTAGAGGCCCTCGCCGTAGTCGCGCGTCTCGATCACCGCCCGCACCTTCTCGTCCTGGCGCAGTGGCAGCACGTTCACGAGCGCGCGCCCCTTCGACTGGCGGTTGCCGGTCGGGAGCTCGTGCACCTTCACCCGGTAGACCTTGCCGACGGTCGTGAAGAACAGCAGGTAGTCGTGCGTGGAGGCGACGAACAGGTGCTCGATGTAGTCGTCCTCCTTGGTGTCCATCCCCATCACGCCGACGCCGCCGCGGCCCTGGACACGGTAGGCATTGAGCGCCAGCCGCTTGATGTAGCCGGAGCGGGTGATCGAGATCACCATGTCCTCCTCGGCGATCAGCTGCTCGAGGTCGATCTCGCCCTCCGCCGGCAGGATCTCGGTGCGGCGGTCGTCACGGAACTGCTCGCGCACCTCCTCGAGCTCCTCGCGGATCACGCCCATCAGCTTGTTCTCGTCGGCCAGGATGCTCCGCAGCTCCGCGATCCGCTCCATCAGGTCGGCGTGCTCGTCCTGGATCCGCTTGCGTTCGAGCCCCGTCAGGGCGCGCAGGCGCATGTCGAGGATCGCCTGGGCCTGGATCTCGGTGAGCTCGAACCGCTCCATCAGCTCGCCGCGGGCCGTCTCGGCGTCGTCGGCGGCGCGGATGAGGGCGATGACGGCGTCGAGGTTGTCGAGGGCGATCAGGTAGCCCTCGAGCACGTGCGCCCGCCGCTCGGCCCGGTCGAGCTCGAACTTGGTGCGGCGGGTGACGACCTCCTTCTGGTGGTCGAGGTAGTGGACGAGCATCTGCTTCAGCGAGAGCGTGCGCGGGACGCCGTCGACCAGCGCCACCATGTTCACGCCGAACGTGCTCTGCAGCGGCGTGTGCTTGAAGAGCTTGTTGAGGACGACCTTCGGGATCGCGTCGCGCTTGAGCTCGATCGTGATCCGGGTGCCGTTGCGGTCGGAGTGGTTGTTGACGTCGGCGATCTCGGGGATCACCTTGTCGGTGACGAGCTCGGCGATCTTTCGGACGAGGCCGTCGTCGCCGTCGCGCTTCACCTGGTAGGGCACCTCGGTGACGATCAGCGCGGTGCGGCCGCCGCGCAGGTCCTCGGTGTGCACCTTGGCCCGCATGACCACCCGGCCGCGGCCGGTCTCGTACGCCTCGCGGATCCCGGTCAGGCCCATGACCGTGGCGCCGGTCGGGAAGTCCGGGCCCTTGATGTGCGTCATCAGCTCGTCGATCCCGGCCTCCGGGTTGTCGATCAGCGCGACGCAGGCGTCGACCGTCTCGGCCAGGTTGTGGGGCGGGATGTTCGTCGCCATGCCGACGGCGATGCCCGCCGACCCGTTCACGAGCAGGTTCGGGAACCGGGACGGGAGCACCACGGGCTCGCGGTGGCGGCCGTCGTAGTTCGGCTGGAAGTCGACCGTGTCGGAGTCGATGTCGCGCAGCAGCTCCACGGCCAGCCGGTCGAGGCGGCACTCCGTGTAGCGCATGGCGGCCGCCGGCCAGCCGTCCTGGTTGCCGAAGTTCCCCTGGCCGTCGACCAGGGGGTAGCGCAGCGAGAACCACTGCGCCAGGCGCACGAGCGTGTCGTACGCGGCGCTGTCGCTGTGCGGGTGGTACTTGCCGAGGACGTCGCCGACGACGCGGGAGCACTTCGAGTAGGGCCGGCCGGGCTGCAGGCCGGACTCGTTCATCGAGTGCAGAACGCGCCGGTGGACCGGCTTCAGGCCGTCGCGGACGTCGGGAAGGGCACGGGACACGATCACGCTCATGGCGTAATCGAGGTAGCTCGTGCGCATCTCCTCCGTCAGATCCTGCGGCTCGATCCTGCCGCCGCCGAGCGTATCTATCGCCATGTCAGCGACCCAACCTCATGACGCGCGAGACGCGAGCGAGGGCGATGCGAAGCGGTTCGGCCGTCATACGTCGAGGAACTTCACGTCGCGGGCATTCCGCTCGATGAAGTCGCGGCGCGGCTCCACCCGGTCGCCCATGAGCATCGTGAACATCTGATCGGCCGCCGCGGCGTCGTCGACGGAGACCTTCTTCAGCACCCGGTTCTCCGGGTTCATCGTGGTCTCCCAGAGCTGCTCCGGGTTCATCTCGCCGAGGCCCTTGAACCGCTGCAGGTTCAGGCCCTCCTTGGCCATCTCCAGGATCACCGGGCGCAGCGCCTCGAAGGTGTGCACCTCCTCCGTCAGCTTGCCCATCCGCACGGTGAACGGCGGCGGGCCGGAGATCTCGACGAGCCGGGCGTGGATGGTACGCAGGCTCTGGTAGCCGGGGCTCGAGAAGAGCGCGAGCGGGACGACGGTGGTCTGGGCGGCACCGGTGGCCTTCTCGATGATGCGCACCCGCAGGCCGCCGTCCTCGCGGCCGACCACCTCGACCCGGTGCAGCTCCTCCTCAGGCACCTGCTCGGCGAAGTAGCGCTCGAGGTCGTCGACCGTCGAGATCTCGTGCTCGATCAGGCGGTGGTCCTTCGCGTAGTTGACCGCAACGGCCCCGAACTGCTCGCGCAGCTTGGACGCCCAGCCCTCGTACTCCTTGACGGTGCGCTGGAGCCGCTGCAGGCGGGCCTCGGTCAACCGGGCCGGGCTGCCGGTGCGGTCGGTCACCTCGACCTTGGCCAGGCGCTCGCGCATCAGCCACTCCTCGAGCTGGAGCTCCTTCTCGAAGTAGCGGTCGTCGGAGCCGACCCGCAGCTTGTAGAGCGGCGGCTGGGCGATGTAGACGTAGCCGGCCTCGATCAGCTCGGTCATGTGCCGGAACAGGAACGTCAGGATCAGCGTGCGGATGTGGGCGCCGTCGACGTCCGCGTCGCAGGTGACGACGATCTTGTGGTAGCGGGCGCCCTCGCGGTTGAACTCCTCGCCGATCCCGGTGCCGATGGCGGTGATCATCGCCTGGATCTCGTTGTTCGAGAGCACCTTGTTGATGCGCGCCTTCTCGACGTTGATGATCTTGCCGCGGAGCGGCAGGATGGCCTGGAAGCTGCGGTCGCGGGCCTCGACGGCGCTGCCGCCGGCGCTGTCGCCCTCGACGAGGTAGAGCTCCGCGGACTCGGGGTCGCGCACGGAGCAGTCGGCCAGCTTGCCGGGCAGGCCGCCGCCGCCGAGCGCCGTCTTGCGCCGGATCAGCTCGCGCGCCTTGCGCGCCGCCTGCCGGGCCCTGCTGGCGGCGATCAGCTTGTTCACGATCGCGCGCGCCTCGTTCGGATGCTCCTCCAGGTACTCGCTCAGGCGCGCGTTGCACGCCGACTGGACGACACCGCGGATGGACGGGTTGCCGAGCTTCGTCTTCGTCTGGCCCTCGAACTGCGGCTCCTGCAGCTTCACGGAGACGATGGCGGCCAGGCCCTCGCGGCAGTCGTCGCCGGTGAGCTCCTCGTCCTTCTCCTTCAGCAGGCCCTTGCTGCGGGCGTACTCGTTCAGCGTGCGCGTGAGCGCCGCCTTGAACCCGGAGAGGTGGCTGCCGCCCTCGTGCGTGTTGATGTTGTTTGCGAAGGAGAAGGTCGACTCGACGTACGAGTTGTTCCACTGCATCGCCACCTCGACCTCGCCCTCGGCACTCTGGCTCTCGAAGTAGATGACGTCCTTGTGGACGGGCTCCTTGCTCGCGTTCACGAACGCGATGAAGTCGCGGATGCCGCCGTCGTACTTGAAGTCGGCCCGCTCGCCGCCGGCGCGCTCGTCGACCAGCTCGATCCGCAGCCCCTTCGTCAGGAAGGCCATCTCGCGCAGGCGCTGGGAGAGGGTCTCGAACGCGAAGTCGGTCTCCTCGAAGATCCCGCCGTCGGGCAGGAACGTGATCGTCGTGCCGGTCTCGCTCGTCTTCTCGGCCTTCTCGAGCGGCCCGCTCGGCTCGCCGCGCTCGTAGCGCTGGCGCCAGGCGTAGCCGTCGCGCTTGATCTCGAGGAGCAGCTCCTCGGAGAGCGCGTTCACGACCGAGATTCCGACGCCGTGCAGACCGCCGGAGACCTTGTAGCCGCCGCCGCCGAACTTGCCGCCGGCGTGCAGCTTGGTCATCACGATCTCGGCGGCCGGCAGCCCGTACTCCGGCATGACCGCGACGGGGATCCCGCTCCCGTTGTCGGAAACCGTCACGCGGCCGTCGGGGGCGAGGTCAACCCGGATGTGGTCGCAGCGGCCCTGCAGGGCTTCGTCGACGCTGTTGTCCACCACCTCGTAGACCAGATGATGGAGTCCGCGAGGGCCGGTCGACCCGATGTACATGCCGGGCCGGCGGCGTACGGCCTCCAGGCCCTCGAGAACGGTGATGTCTTTGGCGTCGTAGCCTGATTCGGTCAAACGAAACCCGCTTGAATAGGCGAAAAATGGACTACCTGGAGTGTACCAGAGGGACGGGTCGGATCCGGCCGCCGGAGGGCCCGCGAAGGTGTCACAAATCAGCCGCGAAGCGTGCGGCTGATGGCCCGCTCCAGGCTGGCGCGGAGGTCCGGCGACGGCAGCTCCGCGGCGAGGCGCCGCGCGTGCCGTAATGCGTCCGGATCGGGGGGCGGAAGCGGCGGCCGGGACGGCGGTTCCGGGGTCGGCACCTCGCCCACCTCGAAGCGCAGCTCGAGGGCCCGGCCGAGCTCGGCGCGCAGCCGCTCGCCGATCGCGGGGGCGAGCATGGTGAGCTCCGACGACCAGGCGGAGCTCGAGCAGGCCACGACGACCGCGCCGGCGGCCATGCGGGCCGGCAC
>JBKPMQ010000182.1:0-7731 GCA_046732235.1 Actinomycetota bacterium | reverse complement strand
CGGCCGGCCGGCGTGGGTCAGGCCCGCGACCCGGTCGGCGATCACGTTCACGGCGCCGTCACGGCGCTCGAGCCGGCCCCACACCTGCACGAGCGGCTCGGCCCGGACGGCGATCCGGTCGCGCTCGTAGACGGGGGGCGGGCAGATCACGTTCGTCATGCCGTGCTCGTCCTCGACCAGCAGGAAGACGATCCCCTTCGCCGTCCCGGGCCGCTGGCGGGCGATGGTGATGCCGGCGATGGTGACCGGCCCGAGCGGCACGTCGACCAGCCGGTCGGAGGTGATGATGTCGTCCGGCAGGGTCGGCCGCAGGAGCGCCATCGGATGGGGGCCGGTGGTCAGGCTCATGGCCTCGTGGTCGGACACCATCCGCTCCCAGTCGGTCATGTGCGGCAGCGCCGGGGTGGGGGAGGCGTCGAGCGCGAGCGCCAGCTGGACGGCGCCCTCGGCCCCCGCCGGCGCGCGGTGCAGCGGCAGCTCCCACAGGAGCCGGCGGCGGTTGGCGTCGAACGCGTCGCAGGCCCCGGCCCGGATCAGGCTCTCGAGCTGGTCGGAGGAGAGCGGCGCGCGCCGCACCAGCCGGCCAAGGTCGGTGAACGCCCCCTCGGCGTCGCGCTCGCTCACGAGCCCCTCGGCCCGGGTACCGACCCCCTTCACGTAGCCGAGGCCGATCCGCACCGCCTTCCCGCCGTCCTCGACGGTGCAGGCGGCACGGCTCGTGTTGACGTCGGGCGGGCGGATCTCGACCCCCCGCCGCTCGCCGTCGCGCAGCAGCGTCGCCGGCGGGTAGAAGCCCATCGGCTGGGCGTTCAGGAGCGCGCACAGGAACTCGGCCGGGTAGGCGCGGTGCAGCCACGCCGACTGGTAGGCGAGGATGGCGAAGGCGGCGGCGTGGCTCTTGGGGAAGCCGAACTCCGAGAAGGCCACCACCTTCTCGAACACCCGGATGGCGGTCGCCTCGTCCACCCCCCGGCTCGCAGCGCCCTCGCAGAACCGCTGCCGGTGGCGCTCGAGGGCGTCGCGGCTGCGCTTGCGGCTCATCGCCCGGCGCAGGCCCTCGGCCTCGCCGGTCGTGAAGCCGGCGAGCGCGATCGCCACCTCGAGCACCTGGTCCTGGAACACGACGACGCCCAGGGTGTCGCGCAGGACCGGCTCGAGCAGGGGATGGTCGTACGGGGGCACGAACCGGGGGTCGGCACGGCGGGCGCGGCGGTGCTTCACGTAGGGGTTCACGGCGTCGCCGACGATCGGCCCCGGGCGCACGAGCGCAACCTGCACCGTGAGGTCGTCCAGGTTCTCGGGCAGCGTCTGGAACAGCGACTGCATCTGCGCCCGGCTCTCGATCTGGAACACGCCCACCGTGTCGGCCCGCTGGATCTCGGCGTACACGCCGCGGTCGTCGAAGCCGACCCGGGAGAGGTCGATCGGCGCCCCCCGCGTCTCGGCGATCAAGTCGACGCACTCCTCGACCGCCGAGAGCATCCCCAGGCCGAGCAGGTCGATCTTGACGAAGCCGGCGTCGGCGCACGAGTCCTTGTCCCACTGGCAGATCTGGCGCCCCTCCATCGCGGCCGGGATCACCGGCACGAGCTCGACCAGCGGCCGGGTCGAGATCACCATCCCGCCGGAGTGCTGGCTGATGTGGCGGGGGAGGCCCATGATCTCCTCCATCAGGAAGGCGAACGCCCGCCAGCGCGGCGACCCCGCCCGCTCCCGCATCTGCTCGACCTGGTCGGCGCCGATCGCGCCCCATTCGTCGGCCAGCCGGGCCATGCGCTCGACCTCGCCCTGGGGCAGCGCCAGCGCCTTGCCCAGGTCGCGCACCGCGCCGCGGACGCGGTAGGTGGGGAAGGCGGCCACGAGGGCAGCGTGCTCGGGCCCGTAGCGCTCGACGACGTCGATCATCAGCCCCTCGCGCACGTCGCGGGGGAAGTCGAGGTCGATGTCCGGCACGCTCGCGAGCTCCTCGGAGAGGAACCGGCCGAGGAACAGCCGGGCGGCGATCGGGTCGACGTGCGAGAGGCCGATCAGGTAGCACACGATCGAGCCGACGCTCGAGCCGCGGCCGCGCCCCGGCGGCAGCAGGTGGCGGCCGGCGCTGCGGCCGCGCACGCGTGCCGCCACCTCGCGGGCCATCTCCAGGATGTCGCGGTGGAGCAGGAAGAACCCGGCCAGGCCGTGGATCTCGATCAGCCGCAGCTCCTCGTCCAGGCGGGCGCGGGCCTCGGCCAGATTGGCCGTGCCGGCGTAGCGGCGCTCGAGCTCGTCGCGGCAGATGCGCGCGAGCGCTGCGCCGGCCGGCTCGCCGCCTTCTCCGAAGTCGGGATAGCTGTAGCCCAGGTCCTGGGTGAGGTCGAAGCGGCACCGGTCGGCCACCTCGACCGCGCCCCGGACGGCGTCTGATGGGAAGCGGGCGGCCGTCTCGGCCGGCGCCCGCAGCACCGCCTCGTGGTTCCCGCGCCGCTCGGCTTCGCACGCCTCCAGGGTCGTGTTCAGCCGGATGGCCACGAGCGCGTCCTGCAGGAGCGCGCGGCGGCGGGAGTGGGCGTGGGGGTCGCCGGTCGCCACCGTGCGCACCCGCAGCCGGCCGGCCAGCTCGGCCAGCAGCCGGTTGCGGCGGGCGTCTCCACGCGCGTACGGCCGCTGCAGCTCGACGGAGAAGCGGTCGCGGCCGAACATCCCCCGCAGCCGCCGGCCGAGCTCCTCAGCCTCGCGCAGGCGACCCTCCGCCACCGGACGGGCCAGGAGCCCGTGGCGGGCGCAGCCCGACAGGCAGTGCAGGCCGTCGGCGTGCCGGGCCACCTGGTCGAGCGTCGCGGCGGGCGCGCGGCGGTCGTCGGCGTGGGCGGCCGTGATCAGCCGGCACAGGTTGCGGTAGCCGGCGGCCGTCTCGACGAGCAGCGTGATGTGCGCGCCGCCGACCATGGTGATCTCGGCGCCCGTGACCGCCCGGATGCCGGTCTCGCGGGCGGCGTGGGCGAAGGCGAGCGACCCGGACAGGCCGTCGTGGTCGGTCAGCGCGACCGTCTCGTACCCGAGCATCGCGGCCCGCTCGGCCATCTCCTCGGGCTGGGACGCGCCGTCCAGGAAGGAGAAGCAGGAGTGGGCGTGGAGCTCCGGGTAGATCATGCCCGCTGCGCCCACCATTCGCCGGAGCGGCGGTCGGCGAAGACCACCACGTCCGCGCCGTCGCGGAGCACGAGCTCGAAGTAGCGGCGGTGCACCGGGCGGCCGCTCCACCAACCCTCGTCGACGCGCCACTCGTCGCGGACGCACTCGACCCGGCGTCCGGCGACGGCCACGGGGATTCCGCCGGGGCCGCAGCGAACCGAGGCCCTCCGGGGGCCGCCGATGGTGCGAGTCGCGGCTGGCCGCATGCCGTCAGCATACCCGAACAGGTGTTCGCTCATGCTCCTGCCGCGGCCTGAGGGGTACCGTGCCGCGGGATGAGCCTCGAGCAGCGCAGGCGTGAGCTCGCCTACCGGGTCAGGTACCTGCTGAACGCGCACCCGGCCGTCTACATGCCCATCGCCCGGGCCCGTCACGGCGACAGGCCCGACTACCTCGTCCGGCGCGACACGGAGCTCGTGATCGAGGGCGCCGCCCGCTCGGGCAACACCTTCGCCGTGCTCGCCTTCGTGTCCGCCCAGAAGCGGCCGGTGCGCACGGCCCACCACACGCACGCGCCGGCCCAGGTGCTGACGGCCGCGCGGTGGGGGATCCCGACGCTCGTCCTCGTGCGCCCGCCGCTCGACTCCGCGCTCGCCCACATGGCCCTGCGGGGCGTTCCGGCCGGGCCCGCCCTGACCGCCTGGATCCGCTTCCATCGCAGCATCCTGCCCGTGCGCGACGCGTTCGTCGTGGCGAGCTTCGCCGAGGTGACGGGCGACTTCGGCGTGGCCGTCGCCCGCGTGAACGAGCGCTTCGGCACGCGCTTCGGCGTCTTCGAGCACAGCCCCGAGAACGAGGCGGCCGTGTTCGCGGCGATCGAGCGGCGGAACCGCGAGCTGCGGGCCCGCCGCAAGGAGTCGGAGCGCGACCTCATCCTGGCCCGGCCGACGGCGGAGCGCTCCGCGCTCAAGGACCGGCTGCGGGAACAGCTCGACGCCCCCGGCCTGGAGGGCCTGCGGGCGGAGGCGCGAGCGCTCTACACACGCGTCGTCGGCGAGCCGGCGCCGTGACGACGGCGACCGGGAGCCCGGCCCTGCCCGAGCGGTTCGTGTTCGTCGGCGGCCTGCACCGCAGCGGCACGTCGCTCGTGCACGGCTGCCTCGCGGCCCACCCCGACGCGACCGGGTTCTCGGACACCGGCGTGCCCGAGGACGAGGGTCAGCACCTCCAGACCGTGTACCGGCCCGACTACCGCTTCGGCGGCGCCGGCCTCTTCGGCCTCCGCGCCGGCGCCCACCTCACCGAGCGCTCCCCGCTCGCGTCGCCGGAGAGCCGCGAGCGGCTGCTGGCCGAGTGGGGGCCCCACTGGCGCCCGGGGGCGGCGGTGGGCCTCGAGAAGTCGCCGCCCAACCTGCTCCAGTCGCGCTTCCTCCAGGCGCTCTTCCCGAACGCCCTGTTCGTGATGGCGGTGCGCCACCCGGCCGCCGTGGCCTGCGCGACCCGCAAGGGCCGCCGGCTGCTGCTCGGCTACCACCACCTCGTCCGCCACTGGCTCGCGTGTCACCGGATCCTGGCCGAGGACGCGCCGTTCCTCGAGCGCCTCGAGATCGTCCGCTACGAGCACCTGGTGGCCGATCCCGACAGGGCGATGGCGCCCGTCTTCGCCGCCGCCGGGCTCGAGCCGGTCGCCGTCGCGGGACTCGTCCACGGCGGCCTCGACGAGCGCTACTTCCGCGTCTGGCGTTCCAACGCCAACCCGCTCCTGCGCCTGGATCGCGCCCGCACGGTGCGGCGCTTCGAGGCCGAGGTGAACCGCTTCGGCTACAGCCTGGTCGACCTCGAGCGCTCGGAGCCGGGCAGCGCGTTGCCCTCGGGAAGTCGCTAGACGGTGGGAAGTCCCTAGAAAGGGTGATGCCTGCGGCGCGCCAGTCCGCGAACCTTCTGCGCGGAGGCAGAAGCGGAGCGCCCGGGCAGGGCCGCGCCGTACGAAGCACATGTGGAGGGGATGGGGGATGAGCGTTTTCTACGCGCAGATCCGGTTTCGGGGCAGCCGCGAGTGGCTCACCGTGGCCAAGGCGGAGAGCAAGCGGAGCGCCTTCGAATACGCGACGGCGGCGTTCCGCCAGTCGCGGGACGACGACGGCCGGGCGCCGATCGAGGTGCGCGTGCTGGCTCCGCAGGCGGGCCCGCGCGGCGCGGGCGCCCCCTCGTCCGCGTAGACGATCGACCACGGTTGTCGGCGAGTCCATCCCCGGCGGCGCGTACCATGCCGGGCGAGGCGTGCACACACCTTCGCTTGACAACCCAATGTCTCCGAGGCATCCTCCGTCCAACGAGCACGGCGTGCAGGTGAAGCACGGGGTCCGACGCACGCCGAGCATCCGCCGCAGCCGCAGAGGTGGCACGGCGGCGTCCGCGTTTCACGGCGCCGGACCGAGCGAGAACCTTTGGGGAGACTGATGCATTCTCGAATCCTTGTCACTGGTGCAGGCGGTTTCATCGGCCATCATCTCGTGACCTCGCTGAAGGCGCGGGGGTACTGGGTGCGCGGCGTCGATCTGAAGGCGCCCGAGTACGCGCGAACGGACGCCGACGAGTTCGTGATCGGCGACCTGCGCGACATGGCGACCTGCATGGAGACGACCGCGGGGATCGACCAGGTCTACGCGCTCGCGGCCGACATGGGGGGCATGGGGTACATCGCCTCGCACAACGCGGAGATCCTGCAGGCGAACGCCCTCATCAACCTGAACACCGTCGAGGCCGCCCGCCGCAACCGGGTCGGCCGCTACCTGTACGCCTCGTCGGCGTGCGTCTATCCGGAGTTCCTGCAGGAGGACACGGATGTGCGGCCGCTGCGCGAGGAGGACGCGTTCCCGGCCCAGCCGCAGGACGGCTACGGCTGGGAGAAGCTGATCGCCGAGCTCCTGGCCCGGTACTACCGCGAGGACCACGCCCTCGACACCCGCATCGTCCGCCCGCACAACATCTTCGGCCCGCTGGGGACGTGGGGGAACGGGCGCGAGAAGGCGCCGGCGGCGATCTGCCGCAAGGTCGCGCTCGCGAAGCACACGGGCGAGCACCGGGTTGAGATCTGGGGCGACGGGCAGCAGATGCGCTCGTTCTGCTACATCGACGACTGCGTCGAGGGGCTCGTGCGGCTGATGGCGTCGGACTACACCGAGCCGCTCAACCTGGGCCAGGACCGGCTGATCTCGATCGCCGATCTGGCGGACATGGTTGCAGAGATCGCCGGGATCGAGATCGAGAAGGTGTTCGTCGACGGTCCCCAGGGAGTGCGCGGGCGCAACTCCGACAACACCCGTTTGCGCGAGGTGCTCGGCTGGGAGCCGCAGGTCTCGCTCGAGGACGGGATGGCCTGGACATACGCATGGATCGAGGGGCAGGTGCTCGAGCGCCTGGCCTCCGGCGGCGGCGATGACGTCGTGAGCGAGGAGCTCATTGGCGCTGACTGAGACGCTCCGCACGCCCGCGGCCACATGCACGGTGCTCGGCGTCGAGTACTTCATCGGCGACCTCGGCTCCGCCACTGCGACGGTGCTCGAGCGGGTCGCGAGCGGACGAGGCGGCTACTCGTGCCTCTGCGGGGTGCACGGGATCGTCACCGCTCAGCACAGCGACTCGCTCATGGAGGCCCTGCACGGGGCGTGGCTGAACTTCCCCGACGGGGCGCCGGTCGCGTGGCTGATGCGGCGCATGGGCGCCGAGCGCGCGCGCAGGGTGGCCGGCCCCGACCTGATGCCGCGGGTGATCGAGGCCGGCCAGGACATGGGCTTGCGCCACTACCTGTACGGGTCGACGCCGGAGGTGCTCGAGCGGCTCGAGCAGCGGCTGCTGGAGCGCTATCCGCGCGCCGTCATGGCCGGGCGGATGTCGCCGCCGTTCCGGGAGCTGACGGACGCGGAGCACGACCGCATCGCCGCCGAGATCTCCGAGTCCGGCGCCGACGTCGTCTGGGTCGGCCTCGGGCTGCCGAAGCAGGACGAGTGGCTGCGCCGCAACGCCCCCCTGATCGCCCCGGCGGTCGGGCTGGGCGTGGGGGCCGCGTTCGACTTCGTGTCCGAGACGAAGCCGCGGGCGCCCGAGTGGGCGCGTGACGTCGGCCTCGAATGGCTGCACCGCCTCATGACCGAGCCGCGCCGGCTCGCCCGCCGCTACGCGGCCACGAACACGGAGTTCGTGGCCCGCGCCGCGTTCGCGATCACCGGGCGCTACGGCCGCGCCGCCATCCGGCGGCTGGGCGCGCGCGCCCGGGCCGGCGAATCGTCCCGGTGAGCGATTTGCGTCCGGCCCAGGTACCGTAGGGACATGAGCATCCGCGGTGCGCACGGGCCCACGGGCTCCTCGAGCTGGCTCGGCGTGCCAATGCTGGCTGCCGCGGCCGCCGCCGCCGCAGGCGCGCTCGTCGTCCGCGAGCCCGCCATCGCGGCCGCCGTCGTCGGCCTGGTCGTCATCGTCGCGTACCTGGGCGAGACGGCCCGCCGCCCGCTGGGCGAGGTGCTGATCGTCGGGGTGGTCGCCCTCGCGGGGTGTGTGGACATGCTCCAGCGGGTCGACGTCGGCGCGGCCTCGGGACAGGCGGCCGAGACGGTCGTGCTC